>SDNM01000204.1 GCA_004524385.1 Promethearchaeota archaeon | reverse complement strand
TCTGCCTAACAGCCCACATACGGTACCCAATCCAGTTTTATTTACAACTTCCGCTATATGGGCAATTTTCCCCCTTTCTCTATAGGACAAATTTAGTTCTAATAAATAATTTAATCCAAATATTGTTCCTAAGGCCCCAGAACCACTAGCTCCATATCCACATCCTACTGGCAAATCAAAAGTATGATTTATCTTTACTTTAATTGGATTTTTAAGGTACTTTTTAATGTAAGTAATTATAAAAAATGTAGTTTCTGCCTGCTGATCAAGTCTTTTACCATTTATATAAATTTCAACCTCAAAATCTTCTCTTTTCTCAAGTTTTTTAATTTTAATTTCTGTTTTACTTACGGCACTGAGACAAAATCCAGCACCTCGAGAACCGATCTTTTCCGGATTTTCTATTTTAATTCCGTTGATTTCATCAACAATCTCAAAAAACCCCGATATTCTATGCGGTACTTCAACTATAACTTTTTTATTTCTTTTAGACATAGATTTTAAGTAACTTAATTTATCTAATCAACTATATTTAATACAATAAAGAATAAATTGAAAAGATTATGAATGTTGTTATAAAAATTGGTGGATCATTATTATTTAATAAGGATAAAAAATTAGATTCGAAAAAAATTGCTGAATTTTGTAAAATTATAAAAAGCAGACCAAATTTTGAAAAAATCGTTATTGTCTGTGGGGGGGGAATAGTCTCAAGAGAATATATAAATGCAGTTAGATCATTTAAAGGAAATGAAGCTTTGTGTGATCTTTTTGGAATAGAAATTTCTCGAATAAATTCAAAATTAATGATTGCTGCATTACAGGATATTGCATATCCTCAAGTTCCAAAATCAATTGAAGAACTTTCTACAGCAATACTCATCAAAAAAATTGTTGTGATGGGTGGTTTACAACCTGGACAATCAACCACTTCAGTTGCATTTGAAGTTGCTGAATTCATTAATGCTGAAGAGTTAGTTGTTCTCACTGATGTTGATGGTATCTATGATAAAGATCCAAAAAGATTTAATGATGCCAAATTATTAAAAAGTTTAAATTATTCTGAACTCCAAGAAATTATTTTAAACTCGACTGGAGATAAACAAGCTGCTGCAGGAGAATATCGTATTTTTGACGCAGTCTCATTACAGATTTTAAAGCGTTGTAAAATTAATGTAATCTTTATGTCTGGAAAAAATTTGGATGAGTTTAAGAAATTATGGAATGGTGAAAAAAACATAGTTGGAACGAAAATTTCGCCTAATTAAGATATAACAAATTATTTTAATCTTAATTATTTAACTATCTTAAATTTAAATCGTTATTATAATTAATTAAATAAAAAAATGTCTCAAAAATCTTCTTGGAAAGACCAAATTAAACAAAAATGGGGTCCACACGCTCATTGTACTATATGTGGTAAAGCAATTCCCCCTGATAAGAAATTTTGTGCTCAAAACTGTAGAGATAAATATCTTGGCTACGAGATGAAACAGAAGAAAAAAGGAAGAATACAATTGGTCTTCTTGGTGGGGCTTATGTTGTTTATGTTTCTTATGATGTTTATCATGTTTTAAAAAAAAATCTAAATGCTCTCCCTCTAACTATTTTAAAATGTGATAAATAAAATAATTTTTATTTTTTGTAGCACTAAATTATTTAAAGATCTTTAAAAGCAGCAGGGATAACCAAGCCTGGTCAACGGTGCTGGACACTTTTGTGGTCATTTCAATCACACAAGCTAGACTCAAGATCTAAAAAAATACAATTTCCGTTGATTCATGCAATCTCTGATGAGATATCCAGTGAGATAGCTCTTCGTGGGTTCGAATCCCACTCCCTGCATTAATTTTTAAATTATTAAGATTTCAATTAATTTCTTCTTCATTTTTATTGAAAAAATTTTCTAATTTTTTTTTTCGATGGTTAAAGTTGGATTTTATTGCTACTTTGGAATTTATTGCCAATTTTCTCAATTTATTTCTCATGACTTTATCATAATGCGCTTCTCGTGCCAATTTTATGGCATCTAAATATCTTTTTAAATAGGATTTATCATATCCCATAAACCAACTGAATTCAATAGCATTTAAAATCTTTACATTATTCATATAGCGAATATTATGTGGAGTTTTTATATTACTCTTATTTGTTGATAAAAGGACTATAATAAGGAATCTTTCTTCACTCTGGTAGCCTTTTCGACATTTTTGCATTATTGTATCTTGGTCCGAGCCAGAATAATATTCCACATTTATGATTTTAATTTTTTTTGAAATAGTTATTATTCTTTGCTTTGATTCAATATTTTCTATGAAACTTCCCTTTCTTATAATAGCATTATCTATTCTTACTTCACTTTCAACAATATTAGGAAAAAATTCATAAAAAGCAAAACAATCTTTTGTTTTAGCAAATTGAAGAAAGATTAATTCTAAAATCCAGTGTATATTATATCCAATATCTTGTTCTATATCCTTCCTATGTGGAATTAATCCTAAGGATTCAATTAGTTCAATATAAGAAATTCCGTTACGATATAAAGCTAAAATAAAATCTCTATATCCATATTTCCTTAATTGCTTTGTGGATGGTGCTTCGTTTTTTCCAAGATTTAAAAATTTTCTTAATGTTTCTTTTTCCCTAAATGGTGAATTTATTATATTTAAAAATATTTTTTTAGCAGAGTTGAAATCTAAAATATCCCATTTACCAGATTCCTTATTAATTTCTAGTCCAGCCTTCTTAATAATGTCAGAGTATTTGATATTTTTCTTTTTTAAAGCATGAATAAACTTAGAATAACCAAACTTTTTTAATTGATCTCTCGTTGGAGCCTCGTTATATTTCAGTTTTAAAAAATCTCTTAATGATTTTTTATTTTTAAAGGGTAAATTTAAAATTTTTAAAAGTTTATTTGCTGCTGTATCCACATTTAACCAATCCCATATACCAATTTCATGATTCGGAGTTAAACCTGCCGCCTTAATGATATCATTATACTTTATACCATTTCGGGTATAAGCAGATACGAATCCATTATAATTTTTTATATCATTTTCTACTAATTGTCTTTTAGTTGGTGCTTCTTTATAATCCAAATCTAGTTTAATTCTTAATCCAGAGTTTAATATCTCTTTAATAATTCGAGCAGCTTTATCAACCGCTTTTTCATAAGATTTTGGATCCATCTTATCCCATTTTAAAATATTCCACTTTCTTTTTTGTAACATAAACCCTAAATTTGAATTAAGTTATTTATGAAAATCTTCTTTAAATTAATTATTTAAAAAATAATTTAATTATATTAAAAAATAAAAAGAGTGTAGTAATTTGATAACTAAAAATTTTTAATTATCAAATAAGCATGTGGTTTCAAAAAATTTCAGTTTCTCAGACATTCGGAATTCCCATTCCCTACATTATTTTTTCGAATGGTTTTTAAATAAAACCTCTCACCTTTCTGAAAAAAAAGATTAGTTCATTAATTAATTTATTATCTAAATTTAATCGAATCTCTTTTTCTGGGTTTTTAGCATGAGTTTGTATTGGTTTTAAATCAACTAACCCTTCTTCAATTAATTTATCCACAATTCTTTTTGAAGAAGAAGTTGATACACTCCCTATTTTTGCTAATTCTGAAATATTTAACCATTTAATTTCTTTTTGAAGGGCGTTTTCTAAGAGTATTTCTAAAATTTTCACTCTAACGCTTTTTCCAAAAATTTTAGTAAGAACAAAAGGCAATTTTTCACGCATATTCTTCAGAAATTCTATTTCTTCACTATATTTTTTAAAATTTCATTTAAAAATTTTATTAATGGTTTTATAATTTCATCTTCCTTCTTTTTTATTTTTAAAAAGAGTAGCAGTAAAACTGGTGCTTTCAGGATATTTGAGGCCCTTTCGGATATAATTGTACTTAATAGTTTTTTATTCACTCCAAATAAATTATAAGAAGCAGCTGTTGATTTTAAACCGTCAATTAATGGAGGACTTGCTAAGGTCACACTTCCAATCCCCATGTCTTTTTGATCAGAAATTAATAAAAGATAGCTTTTATGTAATTTATAAAGTGTTAAATAAATCTTTATATCCCCTATAGTTATATCTCTTTCAATTAAATTTTTCATCATTATGAGAGCTTTTTTTATTTTAATATTAAAAAGAAAGATGGCGTT
>SDNM01000203.1 GCA_004524385.1 Promethearchaeota archaeon | reverse complement strand
TATTTAATCTGATTTCAATTTATATAAATTCTACATTGGAATTATTTCATTAATAGAATTTTTTGTATAATAATATTGTAACAACAGTAGCGACACCAATTGAAAAAAGAACATCAGAAGCATAATGGTCTCCTACGATAACCCTTGAGAACGCAACAAAAAAAGCATAACTTAAAATAATAAAAATTGTTGACAGTTTAAGCATGATATTCCAGTTATTATCCTTGATTTCAATAATTAAAGGTAATGAGACAAAAGCTAAAGCAGTATGCCCCGAAGGAAATGAAGCATTATCCTGTAACCAACTAATTGGTCCTGGTGGTAAAAACCAAGGTGTATAATTTGAATAATCTGACGATAAATCATTATATCGCACTCTCCCACATAATATTTTACCAATTTGGACAAAAATTAATGGATTTATAATAGAAAGTAAAATTATTACAATAGCTATCTTTTTGAATTCTTTCCAATCTCTATTATAGGTAAATATTAAGAATAATAAAACTCCAAGAGTAATTCCCCCTCCAAAAGCCATAAACCAAATACTATTAAATATCATCGCTAAAATTAGTATAAGAGCTCCAATCATTAAGAAAACATAAGCCGCAATTTTCTGCTTTTTTAATTCATCCTGATAACTACCAATTAATATTGAGATTGCTATTGCTATAATACCATAGCCTGGCGCCTCTCCATAGTCTTTTCCGATATTAGCCCATAAAGATTCTCTATTTACTAAAGCCTTCGATATTTCTAAATCAGTAAATCCAAAAATTATTGCTAAAATAATCCAAATGATTATAACAACAATTAATAATTTTGTAATGTTTGAATCCCAATCAATTTTCAATTTCATAAGTTACATCCGTTCTCCATTTTTAAATTAAATTGTATAGAATTGATATTAGTAAATAAGCGATTTTTTCATTATCAAATATATAAAGAAAATAGTTTTTATAACAATAAAAATTACCTATGTTACTTATTTCTTATTCAAAAAGCTGAATTGAATGACGGAAAATAACGAGCAAGCAGAAAAAGGAAAGGAAAAAGTTGAGAAAAAACCATCTAAGGTAAAGAGCTATTTTAAAAACCTTTTTGACTTTTCTCAATATGATGCAAAGACGATTCTCTCTATGATTATATTTATGTTTTTAGTAGTTTTTTCTTTGTATTTGCTTTATTATATCTATTTTGTTGATGAAACGTTTCTCTTTATACTAGTCGTAGAATGGTTTGTAAATCCAATCATTTTATTGGGGATAATTGGAATTCTTTTATTTCTTTTAATTATGGCAATACAAGGTTTAATTGTACCTATTCCCTCAGAGATTGTTTTATTGGCCGTTGGAATGATTTGGGGCTGGTTTTGGGGGGGCTTATTAGGAGTGGCTGGTTCTATGTTAGCAGGAATATTATGTTTTTATGTTAGTAAAAAAGGGGGTAGACCATTAGCAGAAAAATTCATTGGAAAAAGCGCTCTCGAGATGGCAGATGATTTAATCGAAAAGCATGGTATGGTAGCAATAATTCTTGCAAGGAGCTTGCCATTTGTTAGTTTTGATGCTATTTCATATACAGCTGGTTTAGTTGATATGGATATTAAGAAATATTCTATTGGAACATTTCTTGGAACTATTCCAAGA
Source organism: Promethearchaeota archaeon (assembly GCA_004524385.1). GTDB lineage: Archaea > Asgardarchaeota > Lokiarchaeia > Sigyniarchaeales > SOKP01 > LW40-45. The sequence continues at coordinate 2,578 of SDNM01000203.1, read as the reverse complement.
GCTTTTTTTTACTCATATTTAGGTTCTATTTTAATTACACATGAACCAGGTAAAACGATTGATTTAGGAGATATCCCACTAAAAGAAATAGAAGCCTTATCTCAAACTTTTAATATAATCTTATTAGTGGTTTTAGTAGTTTTAGTGATTGTGTTTGGTCTATATTATATAACAGGAAAAATGTGGGAAAAGAAGAGAGTTAGCGGTAAATATCTATTAAAAATAAAGCAAAAAATGGATGAAAATCCTAAGATAAATGTTAAATTCATTAGAAAAGCAATTCTTATGGATGAGGAATTATTTAACAAAAAGATAATCGAATGGTCTGAGAAGTTTAATTTTGAAATCGATGAAGGGGTATTAATTATAAATAAACAAACGCTTCCTGATTTTTACAAGGTTTTAGATGAGCAATTTGCAGAGATTAATAATTTAAGAGAAGTATAACTACAACTACAAATCTGAATTTGAAATAGAGGGTAAATAGATTCATTGCATAAAATATATATTTAAATTACCTATAATAATTAAAGAGAAATTGTTTCAATTCTAATATTATATTAAATTAAAATGCAATCCATAATTATTGTTCATTGGAGTAAAAGCACTGGTCCAGAACCAATAATACAATATCCCCCCGAAAGTAAAAAATTCCCCTCAAAAGAGTTATTTCTTAAAATATGGGCTTTACATGAATTAGATAAAGAATCCAGTATAATTGAATTTATCCCTGAAGGAGAACACGAACAATATATTTCTATCATTCAAAAATTTGAAGGAGAAATTTACTTTTTGGTTCTAGTTTACAATCAAGAAGACATACTTGGAAAAGACATCAAGGATAATTCAGATATATTAGCAATCGTCAGTAAAAATCTAATTGAATTAGTAAATACAGATAAAATTACCCGAGCGATCTCAGAAGCATTTTATACAATTAGAGATTATTCCAAGCTTGAAAAAGAAGAGAATTTATTGAACTTTTTCAAAAATAAAATAAAATTTACAATTTTACAAATCTTAAGAAACGGTATAATTTCAAAAGATGAATTAAATAATATTTTAAGAAAAGATTATGGATTTTCAACAATAAACATTGATTTACTCTTAATATCATTTATTCGGGAAAATCTAATTGTAAAACAATGCGTTCCAGGAAGTGATGATTGTTATCTTTTAATAAAGGATCTTGCATATACGAGAATCCCTCCTGTAGATTTTTCCTCTAAACCTCAAATTGAAGATGAAATTATAGAAGATTATCGAGGAAAATTGATTAATTTTTATTCTAATTACAATTGTGCTTCTGCAATAGAAAATAAAACTATAATTAATTTTTTATTGAATAAAGATAATTATCGTTTGCTAAGAAAATTAAGAGAAAAAAGCTTATCGGTTAGTGATTGCATAGATCTTTTAAATAATAAAGAAGATCTATTTAACGAGCTCTTAGAAAATAAATTTATTTATGAAGCAAAAGGAAAAGTTTTACTTTTTTCAGATATTCGTTTTATAAAATTTACACCCTTTTATATTATCGAAAACCTTTCAAAGCGATATAAAAATAGGCAGATCTCTATTAATGAATATATAACACATTTGAAACTTTTAACTGAACAATATAACAAGGAACAGTCCTTAATTGATTATCAAATAATATAAATAAAAAGTATTTTTAATGAGTAAGAAGGAACTCTATAAATTTTTTAAGCTTTTTAACATTATTAAAGGTTTTTGGTGCTTTTTCCTCTAGATAATCTCCAAAATTTTCCCAATTATCTTTTTTATTTATCGGAGCTTCGGATATTATCTTTTTGACAATTTTGATATCACTTGACATAATTAATTGGTCGTTTACTCGGTTAGCATCGTCAGTTAGAAGGAATATATAATAATCATTTAAATCCCAAGGATTCATAACACTATCAGGTTTATTCCCGTCCCCCGCTTTTCTTCCACGTAAGAGTCTTGTATCAACCATTGTAGGTAAAATTTGGTTGATCGTAATGTTTTCTCTTTTATATTCTGCAGCTAACGCTTTCTGTAATCCGACAGTAGCATATTTACTTGCTGTGTAAGCAGCAAATTTAGGCATTGCCTGCGGATAAGCCTCACTTCCAGTTATTATAAAACGAGCTTTACTTTTCTTATTATCCTTTTTTAGATAAGGATAGGCTGCTTTAAAAGTATTAAACACACCAAGTATGTTGACTTTAAGTATGTTATCGAATGTATTAGGATCAAAATCATGTGTATCTCCCATTCTAGACGCTCCGGCATTTGCGATGACTCCATTTAATAAACCCAATTCATCGAAAAAATGTTTGAATGCTTCTTCTGCTTCATTGTAATTGGTTATATCTGCTGTTTTTATTATGACTTTGATTCCAGTCCCTAAATTTTCAATCTCCTTTTTAGTTGTATTTAATTCATCAAGAGTTCTTGAAGTTAAGCCAACTTTTGCTCCTTCTTTTGCGCATACTATGGCAATTGCTTTTCCTATTCCCCTCCCAGAACCAGTAATAACAATAGATTTACCCTCTAAAATTCCCATATTTATTTTTCACATTTCTATTTT
>SDNM01000202.1 GCA_004524385.1 Promethearchaeota archaeon | reverse complement strand
TATAATTTCAGAGAATATTATGAAAGTCATCCAAATGAGGTTAATAAATGTTTATCTATGACAAAAATAGTAAATATTAACAATGCGACTTTGAAAATGTTTAAAAGTCATGATAAAAATGAGTTTATAGAAAATTTACCAAAGATTTTCTCTGAACATGCTTATATTATTTTCAGAGAAGGTCTCATTGCAATTATTGAGGGTAAAACTATTTTTGAGAGCGAAAGTGTTCATAATACTCTGAAAGGGGACATAATTTATACTGTTATTAAAGTAAATATTGTACCTGGATATGAAGAATCTCTAAAAAGAATATTAGTTTCGATGATTGATATCACTGAGAAAAAAAAAGCTGAACAAAAATTAAAAGCATCGGAAGAAAAATATAGGAATTTAGTTGAAAATTCAGGACTGGCCATAGTTATTTTTGATAAAAATGGAAAGTCTCTGTTAGTAAACAGTATAATCGCAGGAAATTTAGGTAAAAAGCCAGAGGATTTAATTGGAAAATCTATATTTGAATTTCTTCCAAGAGATAAAGCGGAAAAATATTTAAAATTGATTAGAGATGTTATTGAGTCTAAAAAAGGGCTTATAACTGAAGACACATTTGAATTACCAGATGGCTCTAGAACTTTTTTGATAAATATACAACCAATCTTTGATATAGATGGTAATGTTACAAGTACTCAGAATATTTCTCTAGAGATTACCAAGCGAAAGAGAGCTCAACAAAAATTAAAGGCATCCGAAGAAAAATACCGAAATATTATTGAAAATACGATGGAGGGTTATTTTGAAGTCGATTTAAAGGGAAATTTCACTTATTTCAACGACTCATTATGCGAAATGTCAGGATATACTCGAGAAGAATCACAAGGAACGAGTTTCAGTAATTATATGACTGAGGAGAATAGTAGAAAAACATTTAAAGTGTTTAACAAAGTGTACAATACTGGAATCCCGGAAAAAAACTTTCAATACGAATTTTTTAGAAAAAATGGAAAAATAATGTATGGGGAATCTTCAATCTATTTAAGATACGATTCTGAGGGAAATAAAATCGGTTTCAGTGGATTTCTGAGAGATATAACAGAGAAAAAAGAAACAGAACAGAATTTAAAGGAATCCGAAGAAAAGTTTAGAACAATTACTGAACAATCTCTAATGGGCATTTTAATTTTACAAGATGATGTAGTCAAATATGTAAATAAACAATATACTGAATTAGTGGGATATGAAACTGAAGAAATTAAGAGCTGGCAGCCGGGTGAATTTTTTAAAATAATGCATCCTGAGGATAGAGATATGATAATGCGACATGCTGAATTGAGACAAAAAGGATTAAAAGACGAAATAAATCATTATTTTCATCGAGTGATTAAAAAAACTGGAGAAATAGTTTGGTGTGAAATATTTGCAAAAACTATTAATTATAAAGGAAGGCCGGCAGACTTGATTACAGTTGTAGATAAAACAGATGTAAAAGAAGGAGAAGAGAAATTAAAAGAATCCGAAGAAAAATTTAGAAATATTACTGAACAATCTCTTATGGGAGTAACTATTGTGCAAGATAATAAGATTAAATATATAAATCAACAAGTTGCTGATCTATCTGGATACACTATTGATGAAGTAAAGACTTTACAACTAAAAGAACTTTTTGAGTCTATCCATCCAGAAGATAAAAGAATGGTCATGGAACAATTTATGAAAAAGCAAGAGGGTTCTCAAGATGTTATTAATCATTATCAGTATCGGATTTTTAATAAGAAGGGAAAGATCGTATGGTTAGATAATCTTTCTAAAACTATAAATTACATGGGAAGACCAGCGAATTTAATAACAGTTATAGACATCACCGAGCGTAAATTAGCAGAGGAACGATTAAAAGAATCCGAAGAAAAATTTAGAACTATTACCGAACAATCTCTTATGGGAGTAACTATTATACAAGATAATAAGGTTCAATATATTAATCAACAATTTGCTGAACTATCTGGATATACTATTGATGAAGCAAAGAGTTTACAACTAAAAGAAATTTATGAAGTTATCCATCCAGAAGATAGAAAAATGGTCATGGAACAATTTATGAAAAAGCAAGAGGGTTCTCAAGATGTTACTAATCATTATCAGTATCGGATTATTAAAAAGACGGGAGAGATCGTATGGTTAGATAATTTTTCTAAAACAATTAATTTTATGGGAAGACCAGCGGATTTAGTAACAGTAATAGACATCACCGAGCGTAAATTAGCGGAGGAACGATTAAAAGAATCTCAAGAAAAATACAAAAATATGATTAATGACTTAGATCTAGGATTTTTTCAAGCAAAATGGGATGGAACAATATTGAATGTCAATCCTGCGTTTCGCATGATTATGGGGTATAGTCACTCTGAAGAATTAATCGGTAAAAAGATTTCTTTTTTTCTTAAAAATCCAGAAGATCAGAAAAAATATTCTGAAGAATTATTAGAAAATAATATTGTTGATAATTATATTACCCATGGGCAAAATGTATATGGAGAAGAACTAATTTTACAAACCGATTCCCATTTAAAAAGAGATGAGGATGGGAATCCAATGGAAATTGAAGGTACCATCGCAGACATTACTGAAAGATTCAAGTTAGAGCAGAAATTAAAACTTTCGGAAGAAAGATATCGCTTCCTATTTGAAAACTCACCTTTGGCTATAATACTCTCAGACTTGAATGGAGTAATTAGAGAAATTAATCCCGCCACCGAAAAATTAATCGGATACTCAAAAAAAGAAGTTATAGGTAGATCGTACTTAAATCTTTCAATTATCCATCCGGATGATTTACCAATAATACAACAACGCTTTAGGCAGTATATAAAAGGAGAGACGGCTCCTCCTATTGATGTAAAATTTTATAGAAAAGATGGAAGTCTCTTATGGGCAAATATTAATTCTAATATTATAAAAATAGGTAATGAAACATTTTTACATGTTATGTGTCAGGATATCACAGAGAGGAAAAAAGCTGAACTTCTTGTTAAGGAGGAAATAGAAAAACTAAAAGAACTGGATCAAATTAGAAAAGATCTTATCTCGAGAGTATCACACGAATTAAAAACGCCTTTAATTCCTGTGTTAGGTGGTGTCGAATATCTTCTTTACTCATATAGCGATAAATTTGAAAAGGAACAAATAGAGTTATTAGAGATGATCCAGAAAGGAGGTAAACGCTTAGGGAAGTTAGTTGAGAGATTATTGGATATAACTCGAATAGAATATGATAAATTAATACTAAATAGACAATTAACTAATTTGAGTGAAATTATTAAAGAAACCGCTAATGATATGAAATATTTAATCAAGGATCGAAAAATTAATCTAAATTTAGTAGTTCCAGAGGATTTATTTTTAGAAATTGATGGAATGAGAATGGAACAAGTAATTACTAATTTATTATCGAATGCCCTCAAGAACACACCTCCAAACGGTAGAGTAAGTTTAGGTTTGGAAAAGTATGGCAATTGGGCGATAATTTCTGTAAGCGATACAGGAGTTGGATTTACTGAGGATGAAATGAAAAAAATATTTACAAAATTCGGCAAAATTGAAAGACAAGGGGAGGGACTTGAATATATTAATATGGAAGGTTCTGGTCTCGGATTATTCATCACTAAACAGATTGTCGATCTGCATGGCGGAAAAATTTGGGTGGAATCTACTGGCCGTAATCGAGGTTGTATCTTTAAAGTTCGATTGCCAATTATTTAAGCGATTGAAATCTATAAAATTTTTGCTAATTTATATCCTTCTTCAATTAATTCAATATTAAGTTTACTCATTTCTTTGCTCATTCTTTTTTGAACAATTTTATTTAAATTATCTAAACTTAAGTCAGTTAATGATTTAGATAATAATCCTAAAATTGGAGTATTGATGATTGGAACTCCATCAATCGTCAAACCTTTTTCTAAAGCTAATTTATTTAAATCAGCAACGATTATTTTAATATTAGAAAGATTAAATTTATCCGCAAAATATTTCGGTTCTTTTACAGAATTTATAATAAAGATTCCATTATCTTTTAGGGAAGAGGCAATATTTTGATTTAATGTTGTTTCGTCTAAAATTATTAAAATATTGGGATTTTCGATTTGAGCCCTGTCCCAAATTTTTTCTTTTCTTGAAAGTTTACTAAATGCTTGTATCGGGGCTCCTCTCCTTTCTGCACCAAAAGAAGGATATGCATGAACATCTACAAAATT
>SDNM01000004.1 GCA_004524385.1 Promethearchaeota archaeon | reverse complement strand
TTAGATAATTAGTATTATAATTCTTTAAACCAAATATTTTATTATTTCCAAGGTTATTTCATGAATTTATTAAATATAAGTCATAATTATTTTTATCAAAATTCATTTTTTATTCATAGAGTTATCAAAAATTTCATAATAATATTGTAAAAATCAGGAGAAAAATCTTAATTTGAAAGATTCAGAAAAAATATTTTTTGGACTTGTTGCTATTGGACTAATCTGTCATATTTTATTCTTACCATATTACCCTAATTCGATGATGATAATCATGAATTGGATAAGTATTCCATTTTACAGTATACTTGGGTATTTAGGATTAAGAATATTTGAAGAAGATGCTGGATTCCCCGATATGTTAGAGGAAGAAATTAGTAATAGACAACGGCTCTTTATTCCTCTTATTTTAGGCGTAATTTTTGCTTTCGGAGCAATATTATTTGATATTTTAAATCCATATAAAGTTCCACGTCTTCCTCTTCCAATCTCCATTCCTTATTGGATTTTCGTGGCTATTTTCGATGAATTCTTTTGGCGATTATTTTTACTAACCTTCTTGATATGGTTGATTTCTCGTATTTTTAAGGATGATGAGAAGCAAGAAAAAATATTTTGGTTTGTGGTTGTTTTAGAAGCTGTATTATATATGCTACTCCAAACAACTATGTTTATTCAAAATGTAGGACCAATTACACCCGTTCTTTTTTTACAAATAATCTTGATTGGCGGGGGGTTCACTGTTATTGCATGTTATTGCTATAGAAAAGGAGGATTTTTAGCAGTTATGGTTCTACGTCTGACGCAATACATGCTATACCATGTTCTTTACGGTGGAATTGCTCTAATGATCTCATAAAAATTAATATTTATAGCTCTTTATACCACTTGTTAAAAAATCTTTTCCAAGTAACTAATTCTGCGAAACTCTGGCGTTTAAATTGCTTTAAGATACCTATATATTTCTCTTTATAATCAAAGAGCATTTGTTTTAATGAGTAATTTCTTGATGGTCTTTTCGGGACCGCATTCTTAAATGGATTTGAGGGTAATTTCCACCATTCTTTTAGGAATTCAGTTCCATATTTTTTTTCATACACATCCATATTTTCATAGACGAAAACATTAGGATAGTTAGTAAAAAATGTAGGGCTGATTTGGATGTCTTCGTGAATTGCATATTTCTCAATGAATTTTACTGTGTCGTTAAATGTCTTTTGATTTTCTCCCGGAAATCCAACTAGAATATTTAATCTACAATAGATCTCGCTTCCATCTTTATATTCTTTAAGAATTCTTTGCGTATCCTCCAAGTATTTAACCGCTTTATTTGTTTTTTTCATTTCACGTAATAATAAATTATTTGCGGTTTCAAAGCCATAACCAACGATCATTTTACTCTTTTTAAATTTATCAATTAGTTTAATATTTGAAGCAACAGTTTCAATTCTACTCTGACAAGAAAAAACAAACTTCTTATTATATTCATTTTCAATAAGATAATCCAAAATTCTTTCATTGAATGATAATCGATTAAATGACTGATCGGCAAATCCTATTTTTGGATTTTTTTTATTGTATTCCTCAACGATAAGTGTTAATTTCTCAAAATTTTCCTGAAATTTTTCAAATGAATAAGTTCTGAAAGCGTAATTATCTGAACAAAAGGTACATTGATAGGGGCAACCTCTTGAGTTATAAATTTCAAACTTAAATTTATCTTTTAAAGGATATCGTTTTAAATATAGTTCATAATCCGGAAAGGGTAAAGAATTAATATCCGTTAATATATCAGAACTTAGAATTAATGGTTCTTGTTTTTTCTTTTCTATTTTATTGAGTTTATTGGAATTAAGAAGATTTAATAATACCATTTCTGCCTCCCCTCTTATAATCACGTCATAAGGAGAGTTTTTGTAAGTAAAATCTTCAGGAACTCCAGTTGGATGATATCCCCCAACAATTATATTTACCTTTGGACACTCCTTTCTAAGGATCTTAGCAATTAAATCTGTATAAAAATATTGGAAACTTGTATAGCAATTAATTCCGATGTTCTTATAATCTTGAATATTATTCTTTTCCAATATTTTTAAAAAAGCTTTTTTAAAATTATCTTCTTTTGGTTTTGCAACTCCAAGTTCTTTTTCTTTCTCACCCTCAACACGTAAATCGATTATATTAGTAATTACTTTTACTCGTTCTTTCAAAAATGAGGATAATTGAATTGTTCCTAAAGGGATATCATTATAATATAAGAGTTTTTGATATTCTTCTATAAAAAAGAATCCCGGTATTATAAATAATAAATTCGAGTTATTATTATGCATATAGATATTATTTTAACTTTGATCTATTTTATTATAAGTTAAATGTAATGTTTAATAAACTCACTTATAATTTCATTATAAAGGATAATTTTCATAACTTTATTAATTAAGAAAAAAGGAAAAAGGACAATAATTTAAGTTTGATTTTCTAATATTATTATGAGTTTATCAGAACTACTGAATATAATAAATCATATGAGAAATTTTTTTGAGAGAAAAATGGTCGAAAAAATGATAGATAATAAAGCAGAAGAAAAACAAGAAAAATTAACTGAGAAAAAAGAAAAAATTGTTGAATACCTTTCAAAAATATCTTCTAAATTAAAAAAGACAAAAGATAGGGATAAAAAAGTAGAGATATTAGTGGAACTTAATGATTATTTGAAAGAATATGGAGATTCAATCGAGAAAGTGTGTCCTGAAAAATTAGTGAGTATTTTAAATTCTCTTTAATTCAATTCCGATTGGTTGAAACATGAGTAGATCATTAAAAGTTCCTTCTCAAATTGAAACTGTTTATAATTGCATTGAAAATCATTTAAAATTAAATCTTAGAGATGTACCTATTTCTTATTTAAATGAAATCGAGTTTTTAAGATGTATTAAATCAAATATCAATTTAAGTTTAGATGTTATCAACGATATTGAGGTAATAAAGGAAATTTATATTGAATTCTGCAGAAGAATCCCAGGACTATATAAATGGAGAGAAAGGACGGTATACATTAAGGAGAGAGAAAAAGCAGATATGAGTTTATTATTATCAGAATTACTACATGCTAAATCCATTACCCAGGGATATAAGCAAATAGAAGATTGGATACGAGAAGGTTTACCACATTATTTGGCGAAAATATTGTGCAGTAAATGCGATATTTCTTATAGTAAGTCCAAGCACCAACAATATTTTTCACTTTGGGAAAAATTAAATGAGAAATATGATCTTTATACATTGAGTACAATTATTTACGCAAGAGATATACGCCTAACAAAAAGTATATTAAAAAACATTATGAATTATCCTAATGATGATATATTAGAAATCTCTTTCCAAAAAGCAAAGGAAATAGTTGGTTTATGAAGAAAAAATTATTTTAAAAGTTATGTGTGAAAGAGTAATTTTCTAAAAATTCAATGATTTCTTCTAAGATTAACTTTTTAAAAGTTATTCTGTCTGCGTTAAAGTTGTATTTTTTAACTATGGTTTCTTTATTTGTTGAATACCCAATATATACTAAGCCGACTGGTTTTTCAGGAGTTCCACCGGTTGGTCCCGCTATACCTGTTATCCCGATACCAATGTCGCATAACTTTGATATTATTCGCACATTATTGGCCATTTGCCTCGCAATCTCCTCAGAAACAGCACCATAATTTTCAATATCTTTAGGATTAACTTTTATAAGATCAATTTTAGCTTGATTTCCATAACAAACAATACCTCTTTCAAAAACTTTAGAGGCACCGGATATATTAGTTATCATATGGGATATATATCCCCCTGTGCATGATTCTCCTATCGCAATCCAGATCCTATTTTTGGTAAATTTCTTAATTATGGCCCTGATTTTTTCTTCAATTTCCATATTTTTTTAGATAATTTATCTTACTTACTTAATTATAAGATAGCCTTCTAATATATTCATGGTCTTATTTGCTTAAATACTTCGGGTTCTTTATTTCCAAATGGTTGGTATTCCAGATTTTTTTCCACTAATTTTAGATGACATCTTGGACAATATTGCTTTTTTTTTATTCCATAATATAAAAGGTACGGATTAAATATCATAAAACCCCACATAAACCATAAAAAAAGCAATATTTCAGAAAATATAACGGAAAATATAGAAAAAAGTAAAAGTACAATTATAAAAATTATTACAGCCAAAAGACCAAACATTACTGAATTAAATTTAGGTCTACTTGGATAGGCATTCATTTTACAATGTTTACAAAACATCATATTATTAATATCCTGTGGCATAAAATCTCACGGTAAATATTTAAAAACTTTAATTATATCATTAAATACAACTAATAAAAATTAATAAACATTAAAAATAAATTAATTTTGAATTTAAAAAGAATGATTTACTAACATTGAAAAAAAAAATTACAGAGTGATTAAATGAGTCAAGATGAGAATGCCTTTGTTTTCAAGATTACCGTGATTGGGGACGGTGCTGTCGGGAAAACCTCCTTAATAAAAAAATATACACAAGGAAGCTTTCAGAAAGATTACATTAAAACCCTTGGCGCACAATTTAGCAAATATGACGAAGAGATAGAGGGTGATAACGTAAAACTTTTCTTTTGGGATATTGCTGGTCAAGCAGAATTTCAATTCATGCGACCAACATTCTACAAAGGATCTAAAGCAGCCATAATAGTTTTTAGTCATGCTCCTGATGATGAAGAAAGCTATAATCATGTACATTTATGGCATGACGATATTAAAAGTTTTTGTGGAGATTTGCCAATAGTGCTATTTGGGAATAAAATTGATTTAGTTAAAGAAAAAGATGTGGATGATAAAAAAGTACTTGATTTGGTAAAGGAACGAAAATTTCTTGGATATTATAAAACAAGTGCAAAAACTGGAAATGGAGTATATAAAGCATTTCAAGCAATAATAAAAGAATTATATCATAAATATAAAAGCAGTTAATACCAGATTTTGACGATGTAGATGGTTAATGATCAAGACTATCCAAAAATTTTATTCTTTTCATCGGATCACTGTGGACCTTGTAGGCCGGTTGAGGAAATGTTAAAGAAAATCAATATATCAATGTTTGGAAAGAAGTTATATATTGAAAAAATTGATATTAAAGAGAGTATAAATAGAAAGATCATAGAGGAGCATCGGATAACATCGATACCTACTGTAATAATTGCAGATAAAAAAATTACAGGAAACATTCAAGAAGAAGAAATTGTTGATGCGGTGCTCTACGGCTTCATTTCATCAGTCAAATTATAAATAAATTCAAAAAATTTAATTTAATAACAATAAAGATAAAAGAAGTGGAAAAAATGGATCGAAAATTAATGTCAAAAATTTTATCAGAAATGAAAAAACATCTCGAAGAAAATAAGGAGATTGGCGATTTGAAGGTTGGAGCTTTATTGGCCTTAGGACATCAATTAGAAGCCATATTTTATTATTTAGGTCACGAATTAGGAACTATTCTAAATGTTAAACGAATTAAAGAAGTGAAAGATATTCCCGAAGAGTTGAAGAGTATAATTCCAAAGTATAATATTGGAGATATTATCATTACAGAGAGTACAGATGAAATTATTTCGCTAAAATTGAAGGGACACTCTTCTAGTAAAGATCTAATTGGGAAAGATATAAAAAGTAAAGGGAATTTTTGTTCTTTTGAAGCAGGCATGCTAGCTGGGATTGTTGAGCGAATGAGTAATGCTCACTGCTTTGCCCAAGAGGTAAATTGTGGTCTACAAACAGGAGGAGAAGCATGCGAATTTATGATAGTATTTCAAAAAGATTAATTTTTTTTAAAACATCTAACTTTATTATTATTATTTTTAGCTTTTCAAATAGATATATATTATAGATTTTATATTATAACGATATATAAAATTAATCGAAAAATTTGATCAAAAATGAGTAGAAGAACGTACGTTGTGAAAATTTGTTTATTAGGGGAAGCCAATGTTGGAAAAACTTCATTGGTCTATAGATTTATTGAAAATAAATTTAGAGAGAACTATAAAAGTACGTTAGGGGTCAATCTTTTAAAGAAAGACCTTGATATCGAGGCTTTCGGTGAGGTTTCGGCTCAAATATGGGATCTTGGAGGCCAGGACTCCTTTAAAAGTTTAAGAAAATTATATTTGGAGGGAGCTAATGGCGCTCTTTTAATTTTCGATATGACAGTGAAAAAAACTTTTGATAAACTCAATGAATGGATTCAAAGTTTTCGAGAAACCCGAGGAAAACAACCTTTATTGTTAATCGGAAACAAAATTGACTTAAAAGATAAGATAAAAATTAAGGAAAACGAAGCTAAAAAATTTGCGCAGAAAAACAAAATGGCTTTTCTCCTGACAAGTGCCAAGAACGGAGATAATGTAGAAAGGGCATTTAAAGATTTGATCAAAACCATTTTGGAGGAAAACGTTTCTAAAGAATAGTTTTATATTTTATTTTTTCTCTTGTTTTTTTTTAAAAAAAAATTTTTCATTTTAATAAATAAACTCTTAAAATTTAATGTTTAAAGGTTTATTTATTTATTTTTAAATCAACCTTTATAAAGGAAGATTTATTTAAATAAAATTATAAAAAAAAAACCATACTTATTTCTAAATAGAATTCAATTCATAAATATCCACCTTAGATGTAAAAATGTCAGATGAGGAATTTGATGAGGAAAACGATGAAGAAGAAGATCATGATTATGAAACTGACTTAGATTATAAAATAGAAAATGTTGTAGCAACTGTAAGTGTTGAACTTACAGAAAAAATAGACCTTAACCAGATTGCCCGGAAACACGCCGAAGTAGAATATAATCCAGAGAGATTTCCAGGATTGGTAATGCGGATCGAGAAGCCTCGAGCAACTATTCTTATTTTCTCTACTGGAAAAATGGTTGTAACAGGATTAAGAAAGGCTGTTGAGGCACCAAGAGTTGTTGAAAAAGTGGTTAAAAATATTAGAAAAGCTGGAATTAAACTAGCTAATCCGGAAATTACAATTCAAAATATAGTAGCCTCAGGAGATCTTCACACAAATATCGACTTAAATATGGCGGCGATTGTAATGGAATATGCCATGTATGAACCAGAAGTTTTTCCCGGTTTAATTTATCGAATGCAAGATCCTAAGACTGTCTTTTTAATTTTTAGTACGGGTCGTATTGTTTGCACAGGTGCTAAAAAAAAGGAAATTGTAAGGGAGGCGGTTTTAAAACTAAATCAACAAGTGCGTGAATTAGGTGTCGCTAAAAAAGATATTTCTGAATCTGAATATCAAGATATAACATTCATTTAATTATTTTAAAATAATTAGGAATATTCCCTTATTTCTTAAATGAACTATATCCTTTCCTATAGATCACATTTTGAAATTCTTTAAGAACGGTCTTATTAATTATTCCTTCACGATTATTGTTATAAATGAGAGTTAACTCTCCTGAGAATTTGTCTTTAAAACCAGCTACCTCAAAATGGTTTAATTTTTTAGAGCAAGAAATGTATATCGAATCATTTTGATTGTCATGATTTAACTCTGATTCGCAGATTGGACAATGATTATGATCTATAGAGTGAATACTTTGCAATAATTTATTCATTTCAAAATAATACATCATAATAGATGAAATTTCAAAATAATTAAAGAAAATGAGTATTATGTGAATAATATTTATTTATTCAGCAATAAAATCATTGAACTGATTTTGAGAATCTTTAAATTCGTAATCTGTTTTTTCAACCTGAGCATGTTTAGGACCTTTTTTTGTAAATTCTAAGAGTTCCTTTAATTTATCTTCAGATCCCTCAGCTTCAATATATACTGAACCATCTGGCATATTTTTAACGTATCCAGTGAGACCTAATCTACGAGCAACTTTTCGTGTAGTATAACGGAAAAAAACACCTTGTACCAATCCATATACATTAATAATGATGCGCTTCATATTTGGAATCTAATTTAATACTATTATTTATTTCCTAAATTCTTCATGATGTTAATATTATCATCTAATTCTTCTTTAGTTATTTTTGGATGTATGTCTAATGCAAAAATCTCTCTGGTAACTTTTTCTACAATAGGTAGTTTAAGCTTTGTATAATCAATTTCTTTTCCATAAAAGGGACATGACCACGGGCAACCTTTTGGGTATGCTACTTTTTGTTGAAACAATTTAGTTTGATATAATGGAATCGGATAAAGAACTTTGCTTTTAGGAAATTTTTCGATAAATTCTTCCTTGGTTAATCCAATTATTTCAGGATGAATTCTCCCAATCCAGTAATTAAATGCAGGTTCACAGTATTTTGGGACGTAAGGAGGATCAATTCCTTTGAAATCTTTAACTTTATCTGTTAAATATTGGGCATTCTTATTTCTAATTTTTACATATCCATCTAATTTCTTTAATTGAATCCTCCCGATAGCTCCCTGAATTTCAGTCATCCGATAATTCCATCCTAGACGATTATATACATACCAAGATGGTTCTCCATGATGCCTGATTAATCTACACTGCTCTGCTAATTTACTATTATTAGTAGTAATCATTCCTCCTTCTCCTGTAGTCATATTTTTAGAAGGATAAAAACTAAAGGTGCCCAAATCTCCAATTGATCCCACTTTTTTACCTTTATATTTTGCTCCGTGAGCCTGACAAGCATCTTCAATTATATATAAATTATTATCCTCAGCAATGTCTAAGAGAGGATCCATATCAGCTGTTATTCCAGATAAATGAACCGGAATAATTGCCTTGGTTCTATCTGTAATTTTTTTCTTTACAGAATCTGGATCTAACATATAGCTTTTATTATCTATATCAGCAAATATTGGAATTGCATTGTTTTGTAGAATTGAGCTTGCAGTCGCTATAAATGTAAAAGGAGGGACAATAATTTCATCACCTGGGCCAATTTCCAATGCTGCAATAGCAATGTGGAGGGCTGCGGTTCCTGAATTAACTCCTATAGCATGTTTTACTCCAATATAATTTGCGAATTCCCTTTCAAAATTTTTAACAACCTCACCTGCTAATAATGTTAGCATTTGAGATTTTAATACTTTAACAACTTCCTTTTGTTCTTCTTCGGTAAGATTCATTTTAAACTCAGAAATTCTATTGGTTTTTAGGTTTATTATAAAATTTATAAATAAAAATAAGAATAGACATCTTAAGAATGTGCTTATTCAAAAATAGGGGATAGATTTTTTAAAATGATATATAATAGGTTTTAGTGTCATTATTGTATGCAACAATTTTATCTTTAATGAGAGTTTCAATAACGCTTTCTAACCAACGTTTACTAGTATTTAATTGTTTTTTAATATCTAAAAAACTTAGCTGATCGTTTGCGGCTAACAAAAATAAGATTCTAGCTTTAACAGTTAAATGATTTGATTCTATTATTCTTTCAATTTTTTTTTCTAACTCATAAACTCTCATCTTCACATTTGCGACGTCATTGCTTAATTTGGTAATAACCTCGTCTCTCGTCCTAAAAACTTTTAAGCTAAATTTAAATCTCTTTTCTAATTGTTCCTTTAATTCATTTTCATTTTCATATTTATAAAGATCTTTATTGAATTCTTCAAGAACAATTAAATAATCGTTGCCTTCATCAAATTTATCTAATACTAGAACTATTACTATTTCTTTTTCGGAATTATAAAAAGAAACTGAATTCCAATCTTTCTCTTCTGTTATAATATATGATTCCGTAAAATTATGTGCAATTTGAATTTGTTGAACTGCATTGTCAGGGATTTCTAATTCTTCGGGATATCTCATGTAAACTGTACCGCCTTCTACTACATCCCATTTGATTATAAAAATCCCTTTGGGCATGGGTTTTAAAAAAAATTTTATTCGATATCTATTGTGATTTATATTTACTTAATAAGGGTCTCAACTTATATTTTTAATTGAAATTTATAAAGATAAATCGTTTAATAAGAAAAATTATCTAAAAAAATATATATTACAAAATCGATTTTTTAATTAGAGAGGTTTCTTTATGTCTGTTTATTACGTCTATATTTTAGAAACAATAGCTAAAAATGGGAAAAAAAGCTATTATACAGGATATAGCAATAATCTTTATAGGAGATGGAAAGAACATAGGCATGGAAGAGGGGCGAGATATACTCGTGGCAAACAAAAAGTTGAATTAAAATATTTCGAATCATATACAGATAGAAAAGTCGCCATGAGACGTGAATTAGAAATTAAATCCTTTTCCAAACAAAAGAAGTTAGAATTAATTAAAAACTTTAATAACAGCTGATTTAATCGTTGGAAAAAAAGAATTTTTTAGTTTGTTTGGTTGGATTACCAGCATCAGGTAAATCTACTTTTGCTAATAAGTTGAAAGAATTATTAGAGAGCAAATCTAATATTTTTAAAGTAAAAATTATAGATCCAGATGAAATTAGGGAAAATGTTGTTCCAGGTGAATTCAATCATAGCAAAGAACAAATAGTCCGTAGAAAAAGCTTGGAATCAGTAAGAAAGGCGTTAGAAGCAGGTATTATTGCTATTAACGATGATTTAAACTATTATACCAGTATGAGACACGATTTAAAAAACATTGCAGATAAGTTAGGTCTGAAATGTTTTATAATTCACATATCAACTCCACTTGAAACTTGCATAAAATGGAATGAAAATAGAGGGAAGCCTATACCAAACAGAGTTGCTATAAATATAGCTAAGAAATTTGATGATTTTGGTAAATATAACTGGGACATACCTCTTGCAAATTATGATCTCTCTCAATTGAAAGATTTAAATGAATCTATAGATAAATTAATTGATATTTTTATTCGAAATCTAAAAATTTCAGAAGATTTAGCGAAAACTAATGAATTTATTAGACTATCTTCAAATATAAACAATGAAAAATTGGATAAAATTACTAGAGATGTAGCGGGAGATCTAATAAGAAATCCTAATTTTAGTATATTAAAGAATAAAATTATAAAATATCGAAAGATCTTTGTTAAAAAGAAATTAAATACAGATTTAAGTGAGTCAGAAATTAGAAAAAAATTTAATGAATATTTAGAAAAAAATTTAAACATTAAAATTTCCTAAGATTTCTTTGAATAGAGTATTATAAAAAATAAAGAAAAAGAAATTAAACCATAAATTACTTTATATACTTGAATTAAGATATTTTAATGTTATATAAGTATTTAAAATTTAACTGATTTTAAAAATGATAAAAGAAAAACCAAGAGAGAAGTCAACAAAATTAAGAATCGAAAGATTAGAAAAAAATCGTAGCGGGCGTAGCTTATGCTATGTCGATCAAGACGCAATAAACACGTTAGGTTTATCAACAGGGGATATTGTCGAAATAAGAGGTAAAAAAAAGACAACTGGTATTGTTGTTGCTAGTGTAGCTGATAAAGGAAAAGGGATTATTAGAATCGATGGGATTCAAAGACTAAATGCAGGTGCTACTATTGGAGAGTATGTTACCATACAAATAGCAGAAGTTTATCCAGCATCAGAAATTATTCTAACTCCAACTAGACCTAATATTGATATGAAAAGACAAGCTGAAGCAATAAAAGGAAAATTGATTGATAAACCCGTAGTTATTGGAGATATTGTTGATGTTTTAGGAGCTTTCGTGCAAAGGGACGATCCAGATAATCCAATGGCTGAAATCATGAAAATGTTTCCTTTTTTCAAAGGAGGGGGTAGACGACCAACCTTAGGAACTTTAAGGCTTATTGTAGAAAATACACGTCCTTCAGGTAAAGTAGTTCGAATTACGCGTAATACAAAAATAAGAATAAACAAACGTGTTGCTGTATTAAATGTTTCAGGAGAAATTGTAACATACGACGATGTAGGTGGGTTAAGTGATGAGATTCAGAGAATAAGAGAAATGATTGAATTACCCTTAAAACATCCAGAATTATTTCATAGGTTAAATATTGATCCCCCTAAAGGGGTTCTATTTTATGGGCCTTCTGGAACTGGAAAAACATTATTGGCGAAAGCTGTATCTCAAGAATCAAACGCATATTTCATAACTATTAATGGTCCAGAAATTATGAGTAAATTCTACGGCGCAAGCGAGGGAAGACTTCGTGATATCTTTCGAGAAGCAGAAAATAATGCTCCTTCCATAATCTTTATCGATGAAATTGATTCTATAGCGCCAAAAAGGCAAGATGTTACTGGAGAGGTTGAAAGGCGTGTTGTTTCACAGTTATTATCTTTATTGGATGGATTAAGAGGTAGGGGAGAAATAATTTGTATAGGGGCTACTAATAGGATAAATTCTTTAGATGATGCATTAAGAAGACCAGGAAGATTTGATCGTGAAATAGAATTTGGAGTGCCTAATGTAAAAGGGAGGAAAGAAATATTTCAAATTCACACAAGAGGTATGCCTGTTGAGCCTGATGTTGATCTCTCCCATTACGCTGAAATAACTCATGGATTTGTTGGTGCTGATATTATGGCAGTAGGTAGGGAAGCTGCAATGCTTTCATTAAGACGAATCTTACCAAAAATTAATTTAGACGAACCAATTCCTAGTGAAATTATCCAAGAATTAAAAATAAAGGACGAAGATTTCTTACAAGCAATCAATATGATTGAGCCATCTGCAATGCGAGAGGTTATGATTGAGATTCCTAATGTACCGTGGGAGGATATTGGAGGATTAGAAGATATTAAACAAGAACTATTAGAAGCTGTTGAATGGCCATTAAAATATCCAAAATTATTTAAAAAAGCGGGTATACGCCCATTAAATGGAATATTATTATTTGGACCACCAGGTTGCGGAAAAACATTATTGGCAAAAGCGGTTGCTACAGAAAGTCTTTCCAATTTTATTACAATAAAAGGTCCTGAAATATTTTCAAAATGGGTTGGAGAAAGTGAAAGAGCTGTAAGAGAAATCTTTAGAAAAGCACGCCAAGCAGCCCCATCAATTATTTATTTCGATGAAATTGATGCAATTTCATCTAGTAGAGGGGATGTAGGATCTCACATTTATGATTCAATTGTTAATCAAATTCTTGTAGAAATGGATGGAGTCGAAAATAGGGAAGGAATAGTAATTATTGCTAGTACTAATAGGCCAGATTTAGTCGATCCTGCGTTATTAAGACCAGGACGATTCGACAGATTATTATATGTAACTGCACCCGACTATGAGGCTAGATCTAAAATAATAGAAGTACATACTAAAAAGATGCCATTAGCGGATAATGTTTCCTTGGATAAAATTGCTCAATTTACTGAGGGTTATAGTGGTGCAGATTTAGAAAATTTATGCCGTGAGGCTGGGATGAATGCGATTAGAGAAAAAATGACTGATTTAGAAAAGATCGAATTGAAACATTTTGAAAAAGCAATGGAAAAAATTAAATCGACTTTATCTAAAGAAATAATTGAAAGATACGAACAACTAGCAAAACAAATAACTGAATCACGAAATATTAAAGATACATCGGCAGATCTCTATAAATAATAAATTTTTTTATCCTCTATAATTCTTTAATAAAACTTTCAATTCTATCCATAGCTACTTTAAGTTTTTCTAAGTCGGTTGCGTAAGAGATTCTTAATAAAAAATCTGAGAAAGAGCCAAAAATATTGCCAGGAACTATTGCTACTCCCTTTTCTTTAATTATTTTTTCTGAAAAAGCTTGACCTGTCATGTTAAATTTTTTAACTGAGGGCATTATATAAAACGCACCAAGAGGTTTGACTACATCAAAACCTATTTCATTTAGTCTATTATACACAAACATACGTCTTTCGTCAAAACTCTTTAAAATATCATCAAAAAAACTATTATCCATCTTTAAAGCTTCAATAAATCCATATTGAGCAGCGTGATTTGTCCCCGCAATTGTATATTGGAGATATTTTTCCATTAGGTTAATGATTTCCTTATTTGCTGCTACATAACCCAATCTAAAGCCCGTAGCGGAGTATAACTTACTCATTGCGTTGAGCGTAATCGTCCTTTCAAACATACCGTTAAGAGAGGCAGGACTTATATGCTTTAAACCTTCATAAATATAATTCTCATATGCTTCATCACTTATCAAATATAAATCGTGGTTAAGAACTATACTAACAATCTCCTCTAATTCTTGCTTGCTTAATGTATAACCAGTTGGATTATTCGGAGAATTAATAAGAATTGCCTTAGTTTTATTTGTAATTGACGCTTTTATATTCTCGATATTTGGACTAAAATCTAAATTACGTTCAATTTCAACAATTTTCACCCCAAAAAAAGAACCGCAATAGAAATACGAAACAAAGTTCGGTGATGAGAGAATCAGCTCGTCACCAGGATTAAATATCGAAGCAAACGCAAGTGTAATAGCGTTAGAACCTCCATTACACAATATAATGTTATCTTTCCAGTTTAGTTTAATATTATTAATTTTTTCTAATTTCTTTTCAAGCAATTCTAATAGCTTTGGTACTCCTCTCGTTGGAGCATAAGTAGTGATGTTTTTCTTTAGTGCGCCAATATTACCTTGTATCGCTGGGAGAGGAGTAGGAAAGTCTGGTTGACCAATACCAAGACTAATAACATCAGAGCGCCCAGCCGCAAGGTCAAATAATTCTCTAATTTTAGATTTTGGAGCTGCTATTACTTTTTGAGATAGTTCTTTCATAATAATATTTTTCTGAGTTAATTAATTTTAAAAGATTTTATCTTTATACAATAAACTTATAAAAAGAGTTATTTATCAAAATATAAAATTAAACTAAGTAGCTTCACCTAATTTTTTTAAAATATTATAAACCAAATTTTCAAATGCCTTTTCGACGTTTTCTCCGTACTTGGCACTTGTTTCAATGAAATCACTCGCATTAATTTCTCTCATAAAGCTATTACCCTCTTCTGTTGAAACCACGCGTTGCTCCGTTAAATCAGTTTTGTTACCGATTAATACGTATGTTCCTTCTTGTTTCACATATTTCTCGAAATCCCTTAACCATTTAGAATTTACAGTTTCAAAAGTGGAACGTCTGGTTATATCATAAACTAATAACGCTCCAACACACCCTTGGAAATACATTGAACGAATTACATTATATTTCTCTTGTCCAGCGAGGTCCCACATTATTAATCTAACCTTTACGTTAATTTTATTAATATAAATATCTTTTCTAATGATATTAGCTCCCAGAGTGGGTTTATAATCCTCTTGGAACGAATGTTCGATATATTGATTTATTAATGATGTCTTGCCAACGGCAGCATCTCCTAAAACCACAATTTACTTCGCTAAGACGACGAGTCTTAAGCTTTAAAGACGAATTCTTTAATATCTTCAGACATTTAGGGATGCCGCCTCATTCTTCTGTTCATTATTATGAATTATTAATTGAAAACTTGAAATTTAGATCTATATTATTTTATTAGTCTTTGAAATTTTTTAACATTTATTAACTTTAATTAATTTATCCTATTAGGGAATGAGTTAAGTAAGCAAAAAAATTCACAACACTTACAACAAACAACAAAAAAAATAAAAAAGAGATTATATTTTTTTACATCTTTTTCAAGATTAGTAGTGCATTCTTTACATAAAATTAATTCAAATTTATAATTTTTAGAGATTTAATCTCTTTATTGTGGTTTTAATATCGATTTTCAATTGTTCCATCATTTCCCTTACAGAATTAAAGCTTCTATTCTTTAAGTTTCTATAATCATCATACGGATGAAATACATAGTTTCCAAATTCGTTAATCTCCAATCGAAACATTTCCTTTTCAAACTCTAGAAAATAATTGGATCGTTTTCTTCCTTTAGTGGTTCCGCCAAATGCCTTTTTAATGGTTTTTAACTCTGGTTTGAATTGTTTTCTGATCTTGGCGATCTCTTGGTTTAAGTTCTCTGCTGTAAAATCAATCGTCTTGGGGGTGTTTTGGATCTTTCGGCTAAGATATAAATTTATTGCTTTTCCTAATTTGTTCTTTGCATATTCATATTTCTCCCATGCGTTTCTTTCGATCCTATTGGCTTTATTTCGTTTATAATCCATATTTTTATATCCACTAGTGCCAGTTACTGCTGGATTGGGATATATTGAATTTGCTGAGGCTTTTTTCTGGAAAAACTCAATTAAAACTTTCTGGTATTTGTTCAGATGTTTGCATTCAGATGTTTGAATTTCTTCAGATGTTTGCATTCCATTTTCAGAACCAAAAGCGATTGATTGGGACACTCCAACTTGGGCCCAAGAGGGATATGATCCAATTCCCATTAAATATGATTCATTAACGATTTCAGGTGAAGAACAACCAAAAATTTTAAATTATTATGAAAAAGATATCACGATCTATATACCAAATCGTTGGTCTCTCGCCGATGATTATTTAAAAACTAAACCTGAAGATAAAACAAATGGTGGAACTGCAGAATTTGATGTACATGGGATTTTTATAACTCCAAATAGTGGTAAAGTGTATTTTACCAGCGACAAAGAGTCATACAAGAAAGGTGAGGCAAAGACTGAGGGGCATTATCTCTATTATGACAGTGATCTTAATGGATTTTACGAGACCGTCTATATTTTAGAACCCGAGAGAGGTGGGCGATACAAGGT
>SDNM01000201.1 GCA_004524385.1 Promethearchaeota archaeon | reverse complement strand
GGTGAAACTCTGAACCCTTTAATATCATTTTACTTCGATACTCTGAAATTTCCTTAAGAAGATTCCTAATTTTATTCATCAATTTAATAGATTCGATTATTTTCTCATTTGTAATACTTACGTTGAAATTTTCTTCTAATTGAGTGATTAATTCTTTCATATCTTTAACAAAAAATTTTAGGGAAGTCTTATCGCGTTTTAAGGGGGCATTAAGGAAAAACATAAAATCAAGATCGACACACTCTAACCAAATATCAAATTCTCTATTAGTACAATCACAGCCGTGTGTTACTATTACACCTTTAATATCACTATCAAGCCCTTTAATTGCTTGCTCAAGGATATTTCTTGCCCAAACGCAATGAGTTGGAGGGATATGCTCATTTGCCTTGTCGATTCCAATATTAGGATTGCCTAAAAGTCTAATAGGTACCAAATCAGCGGCAATTAAAATCTCTTCTGGAGTGATAATTCCCGCATCAAAATATGCAATTTTTTTCAAGATTTTATAGCTCTACAATTTAATTTTTATTATTTGATATGTTTAATCAGAGAATATAAAAAAATATTTATATTTTCCAATATAACTAAATATAGTTAGATTTATTTTCAAGAGATTTATATTCTATGAGTCAACCAACTATTTCACGGACTTTAAGCAAAGCAATTCTTCAGCCCGAAGTTAGAATTAAATTAAAAATTTGGAACACTTATCTTACTGGAAAGTTGGTAAAATTCGATAATTATATGAATTTAATTGTCGAAAATGCTAAAGAGATTTATTTTGGTAGAGGAGGAAAAAGATCTAAGGATTTAGGGACTGTGATGATCCGGGGGGCTTCAATTATTTTCATTGGTCAGGAAAGAGAAAAGATAATTTTTTCTGATACAGAACTTAATCATGATAAAGCAATGCACAAGCATGAATCAGAGGAAGAATAAAAAATTTTGGTGATAAAATGGGTAAAGGGACACCGAGTAAAGGTAAGAAAAATAAAACTGCCACGCATAAAACGTGTAGACGATGTGGTAAACATTCTTATCATAGGAGAAAAAGATATTGTGCGAGTTGTGGTTTCGGGAGAACCGCTAAATTGAGACAACCCGCTTGGAGAAACCGTCATAAACCATTTAATGGTAACAAAGGCTTTTATAGATGATATTCTGAACAATAAGGAAGCTAAAATCTTACTTTTAAATATATTAGATTTTAAAATTACCTAAAATTTAAGAATTAATGAGTTCAGAAGACAGAACTGAAGAATTTCATGATTTATTAATGAATTTAGAAGTAATTAGCGGAATAATTGGTACAGCAATAGTAAAAAGTAATGGGTTATTAATTACGTCTAGTTTACCAAGGGACATTGATGATCGAAAGTTTGGAGCAATGGCAGCAACTATGTTAGGTGCGGTTGAAACTGCTACAAGTGCTTTAGGTACTACAAATATTAATAATTTGACAGTTGAATTGGGAGATGATTACCAATTGATCGTGATGAAAGCCACTGATCAGATAATTCTTGTCTCATTATTAGATTTAAATGTTAATTTAGGTTTAATTTTAATAGAAATTGAGGAAACAATTAAAAAAATTAAAGAAATATTAATTGCATGAGGTGAATTTTATTTTAACAGAAAACCAAAAGGAGAGATATTCTAGACAAATAAGATCTCCTTTAATTGGTGAGGGAGGGCAAGAAAAATTATCAAATATTCGCGTCTTACAAATTGGATTAGGGGGATTAGGATCTCCATGTTCTTTATATCTTGCGGCTGCAGGAATAAAAGAATTGACGATTATAGATAACGATGTTTTAGATAGTTCAAATTTGCATAGGCAAATTTTATATAACGAGACACAAATAGGTAAAAATAAAGCTGAAATAGCAAAAGAAGTTTTATTCAATCTCAATTCTGAAATTCAAATAAAAGCATATAAGGATTACATAGACGAAGATTCAATTAAAAAGTACTTAAAAGGTCAAGATTTTATAGTTGATTGTAGTGATAATTTGCCAACTAAATTTCTTGTCAATCAAGTTGCCATTCAAAACAATATGAAATGTGTAATTGCTGGAATAAAAGATTTCTATGGTCAAATAATTACAATTAATCCTAAAAAGAGCGCTTGTTATCAATGTGTTTTTCCAAATCCCGAAAAAGATTCGATAGATCCAAATGCTGGTCCTTTACCAGTAATAGGCGTTACTGCAGGGATCCTAGGAACATTAGAAGCCTTAGAAGTTATCAAAACAACATTAGGTCTTCCAAATTTATATAACAATCTATTAATGGTAAACTTATTAAATTTAGAATTTAATAAAATACAAGTTGTTAAAGATGAGAAATGTATATGCTCTAAATAAATAAAAAAATAAAGTAGAATAATTAATATTTAGTATATTCGGGATTTTTTTCAAAAAATTCCTTAAAATTCTTTCCATTTTTAGCATAGGCTCCACTAGTTCTAGCTCCAATCAATTGAGGGCTATCAGGGAATTGCTTCTTAACATCTGCAGGAATTCCTACTGCTAGACATTTTGGAGGAATCTCTTTATTTACAAGTGTGGCCCCAGCAGCTAATAGTGAACCTTCACCTAATTTGGAATTATTCAATACATTAGATCCTATTCCAACTAAGCAACCATCCTCAATCACACATGGCCCATGTATCATTGCATGGTGCCCTATTATGCAATCTGCTCCAATAATTGCAGATTTACCCACTTCTATATGAATAGTGACATTTTCTTGAACGCTTGTATTTCTTCCAATTTTAATTGTACCCCAATCTCCTCTCATTACAGCTCCAAACCACACATTAACTCCCTCCTCAATTGTAACATCCCCAATGATTGTTGCACTTGGAGCTATATATGCACTCTCATGGATCTGAGGTTCCTTTCCTGTTTGTGGACTAGGCATTATTATCGGCATATTATTCCTCTAATATTTTGTTCTTATTTAATTTTAATTTTTCTCTTATTTCTTTATGTTTTTGAAACTAACTCTTTTCTCAGGTAAGATATCATTTATCTCTAGTAAGGATATAATATTCAAATTAAAAGTTTAATTCTTAATAAAAAATTGGTTTAATTATTTTTAAAAGTACAATTTCAGCTTTTTTCATTCTCAATTAATATTATGAAAATTATCTAAACTAACCTAATAAATACGTATAAAAGAAATAATATTAAGGGGAAAAAGAATATCAGCATAGCAGGAAGGATATTCTTATATATATTCCTTAATTTTATCATTAACATTAGTACAATCCAAAAGACAAGTCCTATCAAAGAAAAGATCAAAATTTGACCGATTTCGCCACTAATAGGTAGCCCCGTAAAAGAAAAAGCAGGAATAGGAATAAATATATAAAATATCATGAGAGTTAAAGGTCTTAAAAAGATTAAGATTATTCAGTCTTTAGTTTTAAATTCACGTACCAATAAATAGTCCATAAAAAAGGTGCTAATTCCCATTGAAAGGTAAAGAATCCCCGTTGTTGTATTAAAAAATGGAATAGGGGGTTTTATCATTTGATATGCATTGAAATTAAAAATTATAACAAAAAATAGTATAGGCACTATAACTATTATTATGCCATATAGAAGTACTTTAAAATTATTTTGATACCAATAATTCCACTCTGATTTCAAATGGGATTTCCATTTTGATTTCCAATCAGAATATTCAAAACGTGGCATTAAAAGAAATAGAATTATCGTGGCTATTGGAATTATTAAGGCATATCCAAATAAATAAGATGGATTAAATACAGCAAAAAGGGGGGCGCCAATAGCTACTGGAATAATATAAATAATTACACGGGATAACACCATTTTTTTATAACTTTGAATTTCTTTCTCGTTTGATATTTTATTTTGTAAATTTGAAGAAATTTCGCTCGAGAGAGGCCATACTTTTATTTTTAATAGTAATAAACTAAATCCTAAAAAGAAAATTATTGAAGAGGTTATAATGAGTAATTCTGGAATTGAACTATCAGGATATTCAAAATCTTCGAATTTTATATAGGTAATTTCTAAATCTCTATTAGTTATATCAATAGAACTATCAATATAAAAATGTTCGAGCCAAATAATCGCATATTTAAAAGATTCATCGTCTAGATCGTTTTCTAAATGATTCAAATCGGGTCGAATTTCTAAGCCTATATCATTTCGATAATTTCCACCCACTTGCTCATAGAGTTCCTCACTATCATCTGAAGAAATAAGTTCATCATCTTCTCCGTGAAT
>SDNM01000200.1 GCA_004524385.1 Promethearchaeota archaeon | reverse complement strand
TTAAACTCTTTTAATGCGGGATTTTGCTCAATCAACACTTGGAAGCGAAAAATTTGATCTTCACACTTAATTAGCGTATTTACGGCACTTTTAAGCCAAGAATGGCAATTTTCAGTCACTAATGCTAATAAAAAGGTTAAAGAACTTCTTTTTGATGATGAAAGACGAAACTGATAATAAAATTTCGTCATTATCCTTCGGATTGACCGAAGCCACGGGAATTTTTTTAACGCTTTTCGTAATGCTCGTTTCTGGTATTTATCCATGTTTAACGGGTTCATTAAAACTAAATATTTAGCGTCTTGAAATCCAGATTTTAAGTCTTCTAAATTCTTACGAAATGAACGGATTATTGCTCTCCATGCTCTATAAATTCTCAATTTAAAGGACTCAAGACTCTTGGCTGTGAGACCACGTGCCGGTAAGAGGGATAAACATTTTTCTTTCAATAGATTCGCACCCTTCCAGTGAGTAACGGATAAGTTAGTTAAATACGCAAGGAGATCAGCTTGTATCTTAGAGGGGTTAATAATTGAAAAAATAGAGCGGAGCTTCAAGTAGACCTGCCAAGCTTGTTTAGAACCGGTAAATTTCAACTCTTTTGAATTCAAAATCCCGTCTTTCGTTTCAATTTCTAAAGAGAAGCGCCCTAAGAATGCTAATTCCTTAATTTCATGTTGATATTTCTCGTTTTTAAGCCTCGTTAGCTCTTTTAGCAACCCTCTGTTTAAAAGTTGAGGTGCGTGAAAAGCACATTTAAGAATTTGCTCTTCAGCAAAAAATTGTCTCACACCGGCTTCTAAGCGGTCTGAAAAGTCAATAGTAACATAATCAATAGATCCTAACCATTCTATTAATTTTTCAACGAAAAATGCCGTATCATCTTCGTTTTCGCTTTTAACTATAGCACCGGCAAGGTTCTTTTTTGTGACTCGGTCGTTTGCCACGAGGATTCCTTTCTTATCTACTTTGGTTGTTCCTTTTTCTTGCTCGTATTGGGATCGTTTTTTTTTGTAGTCGCAGCTTTAAACGTTCCGTCAATAGAAATAAATCCCGAAAAATCTTCAGGAGGGACCTCATCAGAAAAATCGACCTTTAATTCGCCCCGTTTTCCCTCCTTATCAACCCATGATTTTACTTCACTAATAGAAACTTCTACATTATGCAAATTATTAAGATCTTTTGTTACTCGACGAATCGAGTCTCCTTCTTTTAAGATCCTAAGGGTTGCATATTTTATTACTCCTGGCATGAATGATGTGCGTTTTGGTATTAATGGATGCCTGATCGTGAATGTTTTTTTACATTTCGCGCATATAAATGTCACCTTCTCATATCTTATCCTCCTACAGATCATTGGCGTACCAAGATCTTGAATTGTCCTTATTTTGTACGTTTTGCGATTAATTTCTTTACAACCACATGAGGGGCAGTTTTCGGGGTAAAAATCGGCGTCCGAATGCTCTCGTATTTCAACTTCTAGCTTATCTTCTTGGTTTTTATCCATGAATAATAATTATTTTTTGAAGATTTAAGTTTTTTGCTTAAATCGTTTGGTAGAGGTAATAACTCGGTGAGTTGAGATGTAATATGAGATTTAAACCATGCTATTCTGAGGAAATTTGTTTAATGCAGAAGATAAGTTGAAAAAAACACAAATTTTGTCGTATAAAAAGATTTAAGTAATTCTTCAGCTATTCTTTAATAAACATACTCTTTAAAAAGAAATATTAATTAAAAAATTGAAGCTTCTTTAGGAAAAAAACTTGAAAAGTCCCTGCTTTGAAAAGAAAATTTTTATTAAAATGATGTAATTTCATATTGAATTTAGATTCATACGAGCCATTATTTAAGATATTATTAAACTAACGTTATGCTGTTAAAATAAAATATAAATATAAGCTATCCTTAGTTTATTCATATTATACAAAACAAAGTTGGTAAGTAAGAATGAATCACTTGAATGAAAGTACTGGTTTTTGTAAATCAACTTGGTTTTGGGCTTGGCGTTGGCACGCATAGAACGTGCGCAATGGCTTTACTTCTTTTAGGATTTCTTTTTATTAAATGCATGAATAGAATAGAGATTCTAATTCAAATTATAAAAATTATGTTTTTTTAATATGATTATGAAGAATTAGGAAAGAAAAATATAAAAAAAGTGAAACAAAATGGAATTTGATATACATATAGAAAAGATTGGACAGTTGGACGATATTTTTGGATTCTACAAATATTTAGTGAGTCGGTATGAGTTAAAAAAGCATGCTCTATTAGAGTCCGCTTCAGAAAGTACAAAAGAAACATTATATAGTTTTATTGCGATGCAACCGGATTTCATGCTTGAAATTAATGAGGATAAGTTTAAAATATATGAGATCACTACTGCCCGAGGTGAAACCATTAAGGAATATGTGGAATCTAGAGATCCTGCCGAGGAAAGACCGCATAATCCCTTGCCATTTAAAGATAATGTCGAATATAATATGATCGCACTCGATACTTTGAGCCATCTCACACCTTATTCTAATCTTCCTTTCACGGAATTATTCCCAAGGAACATCTTTTACGGCGGGATGCTTGGGTATATCGGGTATGACGTAGTTGCGCCTTATGTGGGTTATAAATCTACAAGCGAATTTCCAGATATATTAATGGGGCTCTATACAAAAGCATTGGTCTATTCACATAAATCAAATGCATTATTCATGATTGATAATAGCATTGATGATTATTCAAAAGATAAAGATATCCGATATCAACTTAGCTTATTTAATAGAAATCATAATTCAGATGAAGATGTAGAAATTCCCTTAGATATCGAAGAAGTTGATGAATCTTATTTCAGATCCAACACAAGCAAAAGCGCTCATGAAAAAATGGTTGAAAAGACAAAAGAATACATTTATGATGGAGATATTATACAAGCAGTTATCTCCCGAAGACTCTATACAGAGACAAATATCGACCCTATGGCAATTTACGAGGTTCTAAGAGTTCTTAATCCATCGCAATATATGTACAATATAAATTTTGGTAATATTCGCATCATTGGGAGTAGTCCAGAAGCACTTATCTCAAAAAATAAAGATATTCTTAATACCGTGCCAATTGCCGGAACAATAAGAAGAGGTAAAACAGCAGAAGAAGATACAAAATTGGAAAAAGAATTGTTAAATGATCCCAAGGAACAAGCCGAACACATAATGCTCGTGGATTTAGCACGCAACGACCTAGCGAAAGTTTCATATCCAGGTTCTATTGAGACATTTGAACTCATGACAGTTCAAAAATATCAAAAAGTTCAGCATATTGTTAGTAAAGTGAGAAGTAAGACACCTCTTGATGGGTATCAAGTTCTAAAAAGTGTATTCCCAGCAGGTACTCTTTCAGGAGCACCTAAAAAGCGTGCTATGGAAATAATACAAGAATTAGAAACAGAAAATCGCTCAATTTATGGAGGTTCTATAGGATATTTCAGTTTTAATGGTGATCTCGCGATGGCTATAGCAATTAGAACATTATTCGGAAGGAATAATACATATTTTGCTCAAGCTGGAGGTGGAATAGTGGCAGATTCTCAACCTGAACAAGAATATCTTGAGACGTATAACAAATTATATAGCATCTTAAAATCAATAAAAATAGCGGAGGCAATGGAACGATGAACATATTATTTATAAACAATTATGATAGCTTTGTTTATAATCTCGTGAATTATTTTTGTCAATTAGCTCCAAATGCTAATATAATCATCGAGAATAATAATATCTCTATTGAGAAAGTTAGAGATAATTCTGCTGATAAGATTATTATCTCTCCAGGACCAGGTCATCCTAAATACGACACAGGTACTGTTATTCCAATCATTAAGAAATATTTCAAAGAAATTCCTATATTAGGGATATGTCTTGGCCATCAAGCAATTGTTGAATCATTCGGAGAGAACCAAGATTTAGAATATGTTGGTCGAGCTAAAGTTGGACCAATGCATGGTAAGGAATCTAAAGTTTTTCATGACCAAGAAAGTATTTTTAAAGATATTTCTAATCCATTAATGGTAATTCGATATCATTCTCTCTCTGCTAAATCTGATTTATTACCACAAGAATTAAAAATAACAGCTACAGCTGATGATGGTACAATAATGGCAGTGCGCCACAAACAATATCCCATTGAGGGCGTTCAATTTCATCCAGAATCCATCAAAATGAAACCTTATGGGATTAAAATCTTAAAAAATTTCTTAGAGTTATAATGTTTCCCAATTTT
>SDNM01000199.1 GCA_004524385.1 Promethearchaeota archaeon | reverse complement strand
TACCGCACTTACAATTTCAAAAAAATTTTCTTCGAGATTACGAAATCTCATTTTTTAATTTTTAATCTTGATAATTGATTATTTAATTTCAACACTTAATTTTCTAATTCTGAAAAAAAATTAAAAAACGAATTCACATTTTCCTTAATATAAAATATTTATCTCTTAAATTTCAAAAATTTCAAAAAAAAAAGCGTGAAGAAAAAATGGAAGAAGAGAAGAAGCCCAGATATATGGTTCAAGCTATTAACGACGAGATTTTAGGTAAATTAAGCCTTAAAAATAGATATTCCTTCTTAAATAATAACCTCATGGCACTATTGAATCAAGAACAATTCAATTTCCTCAAAAAGGTTGAAAAGTTCTGTATGCGTTTCGAGAAAAAAAATAACATTACACATGGTCCTGAAGAAGATATTTACGATTGGATCCCTGCTTTTGGTAAAGAAGGCTATATCTCTAGAACGGAGCCATTTGAGATGATTGATGTAAATTATGAGCCTTCTGGAGCTGCTATTGACTTTATGAGAAATTTAGCGTTAGAATTTTTCGATCCACAATTCGCAATGGGTGGAGGAGCAACAGTACTCGCAATTAATCCGATCAAAGAACATCACGAGAACATTCCAGTAAGATTAGACGCACTCAAGGATTTAGTGACAGGTCAAGCACCCGGGTGTATCTGTATCACAGAACCAGAAAGAGGTTCTGATGCAGTCCACCAATTAACGACATGTGAAGAGCAGCCAGATGGCAGTTTTATTTTAAATGGAGACAAAATATACAATACGAACGCTCCAAAATCAAAATGGGCCGTAGCTTACGCAACTGCAGAAGCGAATAATGGTAATACTATGGCTCAATTCTTAATCAATACTTCCTGGGATGGATGGATTTGCGAAAGAGTGGGAATACCTTGGGTACCGAAACTCTATCTTGGAAAAGAGACATTTAGAAATCTGAGAGTGCCCAAAGAGTATGTCCTAGGTGGAGTTGGAAAAGGTCGCGACCATCTTTTTGAAGGATTAGTTCCTGAAAGAATTGGCATCGCAATAATGTCTATTTGCGAATGTTGGAACGCCATCACTCATGCAGCTATTTATGCCAATAATAGAAAGCAATTTGACAAAATGATTTTACTCTTTCAGGGAGTTGGTTTTACATTAACTGATTTATGGGCTAAAACTACTAATTTAACATTAGGTTTATTAAAATTCTGCGAATCCTACGACGAGAAAATGGAGAAATTTGGCGGTGTATTACCGAAGAATATCGCACAAGCATTAGTAGCGTCTGCGTCAATGTTAAAATATCATACCACCTCGTTATCTAAAGAAATATGTTATGAAAGTGCTAACTTAATGGGTGGTGCTGGACTCTGCGATAATACATTAATGAACGACCTACTTAATATTTCTCGAATTCAAGAGATCGTTGGCGGAAGCCGCCAGATACAGCAATACATAATGTCAATGGCTCTAAGACAGCTTTACAAGATGTCAGGTATATAGAATATAGTTTACAAAGAATATAATTCACACTAAGTGAATCACTTTTTTTTTCTTTATTTTTTATTAAAGTGGATCTTTATAAGTGTAAAATAATAAGTAAAAAAAAGATTAAAATTAAAAAGCAATTTATTCTTCTTCTTCAGCCGAAATTAATTCTTCAATTTTCTCTTCCAGTTCCTCAATCTTAACGTTAATCTCTTCCATTTTCTTAAAAGCATCACATCTTGAACAGCCATCCTCTTCTTTACAAAGATCTAGCGTATCACAATTCTCTTCTAACATTTCCATTTCATCTTGTAATTTCTCAACTTCTTCTTCTAGTTTGTCTACGCTCATGTTTATCACTAAAAAATGATATTTTTTTTAATATTTCATAATTTATTTTTTTTACTTTAAAAATTTGAATTAATAAACACCTAATAAATTAAAAATAAGATTTTATGCTTCCCATACGCCGATATAATCGTCTAAAATATTATAAATTTTATTAAAACCTAAATTATAATATAAATCTTTAAGGCTCTCGTTGGAATATTTCCAACACGACCTCTTTTCGAACGAGTTAATCCCATCGTTATCAGCAAATAAAAAATCAAGAATTTTTATTAATCTTTCAGGGAAATACTTACTAATTTTAATAACTGTTTTGGCTAATGCGTCGTGACCATTCATATTGTCCTGTGGTCTTACTGCTACTGGTTCGCAAATAATTATTTTTTTAGCAAAATTTTTAGCATTTTTAACTAAATCTATATGCTTCGGATAGATATGATGAAGAATGTCACAAAAAACGATTATATCGGCATTGTCAGG
This sequence comes from Promethearchaeota archaeon, assembly GCA_004524385.1. Classification (GTDB taxonomy): domain Archaea; phylum Asgardarchaeota; class Lokiarchaeia; order Sigyniarchaeales; family SOKP01; genus LW40-45. The sequence goes on along the minus strand of SDNM01000199.1, from coordinate 1,948 downwards.
ATATTCATCAAAATTGAAAATGTTATTTTGCTTTAAGATAATTTTTCTTGGTTTAGATTTCCCCCTATTCCAGTCTTTTCTTATTTTAATGAGGAATTTTCTATTTAAATCCCAGCCTTCATAAATAATATTATTTGGTAAATAATGAGTTAGAAATCCTGTTCCGCAAGGTAAATCCAATACTTTTTTTGAACCGTTTCCTATAATTTTGGCAATACTCATAAATTTTTTATGTTGATCGTAAAGCCTCTTTGTCACCCAATTATATATATAACCACTGCGATAAGGAATGCTCCTAAATCCTGTACATATTGTCTTAACAGCCATTCTGAAGATAAATATGTTGATTTCTAAACTTATACTATAATTTTATTCTTTTCATTTATTAAAAATTTGATTAAAATTTATTAAAAAAAATGTTTTTTTTAACAACTTAGAACTATAGCAAAGAAAAGGAAAAATTAACTTTATTTTAATTTAAGTTTATTTATCTTTTCATCAATTTCTTTATTGAGTACTTTCAGTTCTTTTTCTAAATCTTTAATTTCAGCAGAAATATTTTCGTATCTTTCTTCTTGAATGCTTAGTTTTTGTACATATTTTTCCCTGAGTTTTGATTCTTGAGTAGTATTTCCTAGAACAGCAATATTTTCCCGAATTCTTGCTTGTTCATCTGTCATTTGATACCTTTCGTTATCAAGTTTGGACTTCTTTTCTTCAAGATCGCTTTTCTTGCCTATCAATTCGCCTGTTTCTTTCAATTGTGCTTCTAATTCCTCATTTATAAAACGTTGCCTAACGTACAAATCAACTCTTCTCAATATATCGTCTTTAGTCCAGTTCCATAAATAGTAACTCGAATAATTTTCACTACGTTCCCTAATTTTAAAAGAAATTGCTTCCTTTTCTTTCAATTTCAGTTTAAAACGCCAATAATTAGGTGTCTCTTCTGGTCCCACAGGACTTTCTTTTATTTCATAGCCGGAATTTTTTGGATGATCTAAGTATAGTTCTTTCTCTTCATTTGTTTTATTCTTAATTTTATATTCAGTTCTTAAATCTGTGAAATAATATTCGTAGCAATATGCGTTACCAATCGATAATCTGTGAACGTTTTGATTCTGGGTTTTATCTTCATGATTAATTATAACCGCTTGTTCAACAGCATAATTCAATAATCTCGTGTCCTCCTTATTTAGGAAGGGAATTATTGCTTCACCTGCCAAGTTTTCATCATAAATAATCGTCACGGGTCCCCGTTCAAGTGTAAGATCTGTATTATTAGTGATTTCTAAACAAGCGTTAGGATTTTTATCCATTTCATTTTTATTATAAAGCAATATCCTTCTTGCTTTAATTTCTTCCGTTAAGATTGGAACTAATGCACTTTGTTTTCTTTTAATTGTTACAGGGTTGGTTATATTATATTCGAATAATTCTCCTAAATCTTTTGTCTGAGCTGCCGTTTGAGATTTAACTTTATCTATAATCGCAGTATCAGCTAAACCGCCTCCAAAAGAAGCACCTGTGGTTGCTATGGAGGCCATTGGTGCAGCAGGTTTCTCTGCCATTCTACGCGCTTTCTTAGCCCTAGGTGGAGCCATAGCTTCTTCTTTATCCATTTTATAATCGTCAAAATCTTCCATTACCAAACCTTCCTCAATCTCCGTTGGTCTTGCACTTAATACTCGTGGAGGTTGAATTCTTGGTCTATCAATGAAGATCGGTCTGTAAAACTCGTAAATGAAAGATACGGGCATACCGGCAACTAAAGATAATTCAATATCTTCCCAATCTTGATTTGTAGTGTTCTCAATTAACGCCCATCCACTTATTAAACATTTCTCCTCTATAGCTTGTTGTCTACTCATGATCAATCTATACGATGTTTTCCAAATAGGGCTTTCCCTTATATAACTTACAACGATGCTCCTTTCTCCTTCTTGAC
>SDNM01000198.1 GCA_004524385.1 Promethearchaeota archaeon | reverse complement strand
TAAATAAGTTTAATTAAATTTACATTAATTCTTTTTCTTTCAAAATTCGAGGTAAATCTCTCTTTAAAGCAAATGCACTCGTGTATTTTTTCTCACCATCAATGAGAACACAGTTACTACTTATATTTAAATCTCTTGCTTCAACTGAATTTAATGGTTTTGTTTCATACTCAATATATTTAATATATGGGGTGAGAACTTCAAATATTCGATTCATATACTGAGACCATTCACAAGCACAAGCATTTAGGGGAACATATATATCAACTTGTAATTTTAGACTTTTATCAATTTTTCTCTCCTTTTTTATAGCTTCTACTTTTATGCTGATAACAGATTTTGCCATGTCTTTTAATTCCTCATTTGACATATTCATTTGCTTAATTGTTTCTAAGAATCTTGGATTAATAGTTAAAACATCTATGGGAAAGCTAGTTTGATCTAAAATTTTGATACCTTCAAATCCCACATTCTTCATTGTTTTTAGATATTGTTTCTTTAACACTGCACCAGCTACACATCCGATATACGCTTCCATTGAATTTATGATAAAATCAGGAAGTTCTTTCAATAATACTATATCTGAAACCATTAAACGACCATTAGGTTTTAAAACCCGAAACGCTTCTTGAAAAGCTCTCTCCTTACTTGGAACTAGATTGATTACGCAATTAGAAATGATCAAATCTATAACCTCATCGGAAACTGGAAGGTTCTCAATTTCACCTAATCTAAATTCTACATTATTAAAATTACTTTTATCTGCATTTTTTCTCGCTGTAGAGATCATCTCTGGTGTCATATCAACACCTATAACTTTTCCTGTTTTCCCAACCTTTTGAGCAGCAAGAAAAGCGTCAAATCCCGCGCCTGAACCTAAGTCTAAGACAGTATCTCCTTCATTTATAGAAGCTAATGCAACAGGATTTCCACAACCCAGACCGAGATTAGCACCTTTAGGTACAGAATTAAGTTCCTCCTCTGAATATCCTATATTTTTACTCATATCCTTTATTATCTCGGACTCAGAACTTCCACAACAAGTACTAGAGAGTCCACAACATGAACTTCCAGATTCTACTACTTTCGCATAACCATCTCTTACAATTTTTTTAATTTCTTCATCTTTCATTATTTTTCACTCTCCCAAAAACCTTTTTTATTTAAATATATTCCTATATAGACTAACGATAACATGATTGGAACTTCCCAGAAAAGGCCCATAGTAGTTCCCAACGCTGCAATCGATCCAACTCCATACATAGCAATGGCAACAGCAATGGCAATTTCGAAGTGGCTCGAAGATCCAATAATGATTGTGATAATAGCTTCTCGATAGCTCAGCTTTGCTAATTTAGTGATAATAGTATTAATAGTAACAACTATCGCAAATCCAATAAGAAGAGGGATTGAAATCAGCAGCAACAAGTCTGGACGCTCGATGAGAATTTGCCCGTTTAACGAAAACAGGACAATTAAAGTCATCAAGAGCGCTCCGATGGCTATTTTTGAAATCGCAGGTTTATACGTATTGTCAAACCATTCTTCTCCTTTGGTTTTTGTTAAAAGTTTCTTACTTATTATCCCCAGTAAAAGAGGAGCTCCAATAAAGATAAATAAAGAAATTAATAGAAGAACAGGATCTAATGGAATATCTTTCTCTAATGTTATGTTTGCTATAAATACTAAGAGCATAACTACGGGAATATATAGAAGGATAATTGTTGCCGTATTTACGCTCGTCGTTATTACATTCTGTTCCTGATTGCCTTTTGCCATCCAGCCCCATACAAGCACCATAGCTGTACATGGTGAGCTGGATAAAAGGATTATCGCAAATATTAACTGCTCATCTTCTAAAAATAAAATGGCCATTGTTATTCCTATTATCGGAGCTATAATCCAATTAGAAACCAGAGTTAATATTATTGGCTTGGGATTTTTACCCAGTTTTCTGATTTCTGCTGCTTGTAAGTTCAACATCGCAGGATACATCATAAAAAAGAGACATATCCCGATAGGTATTGAGATTCCTCTAACTTGCCAAGAATTTATGGCTTCACTTATACCTGGAATTACGATAGAAAGAAAGATCCCTAGTGCCATACACATTATGATCCAAATAGGCAGAAGTTTCTCAAAAAAACTGATTTTCCTTCCAACATCTTTACTTTCTGTATTTTTATCTTCACTCATTCAAATTAACCTGATCGAAAATATCATTAAATTATTATTAAATAACTTAAGATATTAATATTAATTACCAAATTTATAGTTATCGATTTAGTTTAGATAGATCAGTTAAATTTATATTTATCGATTTATATTATTTATGTAAAGAATGAGAACAATTTTATAATTTTTAGGTGATAATAATTAATCTCGAAAGGCAAGAAGAAATAAAAAAAATGCTATGTAGTTGTAAAGATTATTGTAGTGATTATTTTCAACAATTAGAAAATAAAGGTTCTGAACTCAAATTAAAAGACGAATTCAAAAATTTAGAGATTTTTTTCAATGCATTAGCTTCCAAGGAACGCCTTATACTCATCGAATCCTTAAAAGATCAAGACCGTTGTGTTTGTGAATTGGAGGCAATTTTAGATAAATCTCAATCTACAATTTCTCACCACTTAAGAAAACTCGAAAGAGCAGAACTAATTTATTCATTCAAGAAAGGGAATTATACGTATTATGGTCTCATTAAAGAGAGATTAGAGGAATATATTGAGGTCTTCAATGATGAGATAACCACGCTTATTAATGAACTTAAAATTGTTAGTTAATGAAGTGATTATTCAATTTTTTTTAATAAATCTATACATGGAAACAGCAACCGCAATAGCAATTTATTCTTGCTTTTCAAATTGTTCATGAAGATAATCTAAAATATCTTTATTTCCATTTTTAATGTCCTGTTCCAAAATACTTGTTTTCTTAATTAATTCGCCCATTATTTCTCTTAGAATTATCATACTTTCCCTTATATCTTCTCTTTCTTTACTTGCTTCCTCAAATCTTTTATTTACTTCTTCAAATCGTTTATCTATATTTTCAAATCGTTTATCTATCTTTTCAAATCGTTTATCTATATGTTCAAATCGTCGATTGGAATGTTCAATAAGACTCGCAATATCTTCTTTAGTTGCCACTACCCCCGACAATGCGGTAATTATCGCACCCTTGATCTCATCATCTTCCCGTATTAATTTAGGTAAAAGTTTTAATAATTCGTTTTTATCAATCATTTTGTTTCTTAAATATTAGATATTGATCCAACTTTTTAAATATATTTTCATTTAGATGGGAATGAATTATTTATTTGTTTACAACGGTCATAGTTATTCTGACAAGATATGTCATTTTAACTATTTATTTATATCTATAAAAAACTAAATACTTAAATCAACCTAATTAAAAAATCAGATATTATATGATAATAAATTTTCTACTAACTTTTAAGTTCTCTTGAAATATTATCTAATATTTTTATTATTCGTTCCTTATAACCAACTTGATTTGGATATTTATATCAAAATGCTCGCCAATTATAAATAGAGAATTTATAGATTAATCCTTAAGATAAAATCACATATTAATTAAAGATATACTATTTCAAATTATAAGTGTAAAAAATAATAAGTTAAATTAAGAAGAATTTAGGAAAAAGTCATGAAATCAGAAATAATTGTTGCAGGTGCAGGTCATGGGGGATTAATTACCTCGATTAAATTAGCCAAAAAAGGTTATGATGTGCATATTTTTGAGAGAAAGAAAAATATTGAAGATCTTTCATGGGATTGGTGTGATATATTTGATTTTAATGTTTTTGATAGAATTAAACTTCCTAAACCAGATAATTCATTATATGAGATTCCTATTAATATCCAATTTGTATCCCCCGATGAGAAGCATGAATTATTTATAGATTTGCCTGTAGAAAAGAGAGGAATTTCAATGGAACGCAAGATACTTATAAAATTTTTAATAGAGTTTGCTAAAGATGCAGGAGTAAATATTCATTTAAATGAGAGAGTAGATAAGCCAGTAATAAAAGAAAAAAAGATAATAGGATTAAAATTAAAAACATCTGAAGTAAAAGGAGATTTAATCATTGATTCTGCTGGAATTAACACTCCTATTAGGACTCAATTACCTGAAAATTATGGTCTTAATGAATCCTTGAAAAGAGGTGAAGTTTTCCATACCTATCGAGCTTACTACAACAAATTAGCTAGTGATTCTTATTTCAAAGTATGCCTTGGATATAATTACAAACGAGGGATTTCATGGGTAAATACAT
>SDNM01000197.1 GCA_004524385.1 Promethearchaeota archaeon | reverse complement strand
GGTGGAACATTATTTTTATTAGCAAAATTAGCAAACTCAAATAGTGTTCTTTTAAGTATGGCATTACCTAATGTTGGAAAAAGTGAGGGATATTTCCCTTACCGAATTCCTTTATACAAATCATTTGCCACCAATAATCAAAAAATCCGCTTGATTAGAAAGAATTCCCATAATCCTGCTACATTAGTCCAAATTAAAAAGATTTTAAAAAAAAAGGAGATTGACGTACTTTTTATAGACGGAGATCATAGTTACGAGGGTGTTAAACAAGACTTTGAAATGTACGCACCTTTAGTTAAGAAAAATGGACTCATTGTTTTTCATGATATAGTTGTTATTCCCTCTGACCAAAATTGTAATGTTAATAAATTTTGGGAAGAAATCAAAAAGTCTTACGATTATAAAGAATTTGTTGAGAATTGGGAACAAGGTAATTGTGGAATTGGCGTTATATACAAAAACACTTGACAAGATTGGAGTTATATTTAATAAATAATTATAATGGCTTAAAATAAAATTTGAGCTTGATATAGCTAACTTATATCTTTTTCAAAAAGATTTTTTAAATTAAATTTCTACTAATTCTATGAATTAAAATTTTTTTGAATTCAAACAAATTATGACTGAAAATAACCTTAAAAAGCGAAGAAATAAGAAATTGATATTTTTCAATGATGCTGTTGAATATTTTGATAAATTCGATACCCAAGAAGTATTTATTGATCGAAGAGGGAATCAAGCAGCTAATCTTACCAATCCGAACCAACTGAGAGATCAAATGTTAAATGAATTAAATAATTTAAAAGATTTAATTGCTAATAATCCTGACTTGAAATTTAAAGCATTATCGGAACAACAAAAAAACTTTTTTTATGATTTCATTAATTTCTATTCAACATGTCCCCTTTGCGGGGCCTTAAATCACTATGGATATCTAAAAAGATTCTATTTTGACGAGAGCAGTACCTCAATAAAGCATAAATTAATAAGATTAATGAAATTAAAAAATAAATTACTAAAAAATTTTAATGTGAATTTTGGAATTCCCTGTTGTAATTGCTTCAAAATAAATTTCAATAATGAATAATAAGTAATAAATGCGGTATTTTTTACTCTAAATAGTCAACTACCTTACCAAATTGGCTTATCTCGTAAAATATTTCATCTTCTTTTTCATTCAAAAGATTAATACAAAAAGCTTTGATTAAAAAATCTATATTATAATTAAACATAGATTCGTCGCTAATAATTTTACTTCCTAAAAGTGTTTTTAATAATTCCTTTTTTGAGATTTGCCCTTCTTTATTAATAACAGTTAAAATCTCCCTACGAATAGGGTGATTTACGGCTTTCAAATAAAGATCATGCAAATATCTAACCCCCTCAGGGGATTTATTAAAGTCATCTGGGCTTTTATAATTTTTAAAATCAAACTCATCTGGCATTATATTAAAAAAATCATTAAAAAAGAAAAATTTTTACCTTTTAAGAATATTTTATAATTCTCAGAAGTTAATACAAACCATCCAAATATTTATAAAAATTGGTGAAAAAAATGGGAAATGCAATGGGCATTTTAGGCTTAGTTTTTGGCCTAATTGGTTTGCTTCTAAGTGTTCTTATTATTCCAGTCGTAATAGGTCTAATTCTGGGAATTTTAGGGCTCATCTTTTCGATAATAGGAATAACTACATGTGATTCAAAGGTACCGGGTATAATTGGATTAATTGCTTCAATAGCGGCTATTGTTATAGCCCTTGCAATAATTATATTTATTGCAGCTTTAATTGGTCAAGCTTCTGCTGCTTAAATACTAAATCTTTTTTTTTTTTTATTGTTCAGTTTTAAGTCGCATAATTAGCTTTCCAAAAATCGGACTATATAAATTTTATAAAATCAAATTTATATATATATTATAAAAAAATTGGACTAATCTCTAAGTGATATAAATGTCAAAAAAGGATTTTATACCAGATCCTAACAGAAACCCATATAGGGTAAAAAATTCACCTCAATCTCAAAATAATCCGGGAAATCCTGAATTTATTGATTTTAATACTCAACGGGTCTGTCCTTCTTGTGGAGGAGTTATTAAAATCAGTCATAATTTTTGCAAATATTGCGGCGTAGATCTCAGTCTTATTGAAGCAATTGGTACTGCCGATGAAATTTCCAAACAAATAGCAATAACCGCTGTAACAGATCCCAATGCTGATGTTAGGAAAGAAGCTGTGGATACTATTGGAAATTTTGGAGATACAAAAGCTCTCGGTGTTTTAACTTATGTCCTGCTACATGACCCTGATCCAGAAGTGCGAAGAGAAGCAGTTGATGAGTTAGGAGATTTACATCACCCTTATTCTTTAGAAGTGTTGGCTAAGGCTCTTAAAGATGAATCACCTGAAGTAAGAAAAGAAGCAATAGAAGGTTTGAAAAAAATAAAAAAGAAGGTTAAAGAGAAAAAAATGGAAAAAGGAAAAGCTTCAGAGAGAGAAAAGGGTAGCGATAAAGAAGAAGAGGATAAAGAAGAAAAGGACAAAAAAGATAAGGATAAAGAGAAAGATGATTTAGAGGATAAAAACGAAGAAGAATATTTACTTTAAATACTATTTTTTAACTTTTTTACTTTTACAATAAGATTTAATATTATTTCCTTGTTATAATTTCAATCTTCAGAACTTGAAATTTTAAGTAACTTCCTTTTTCATTAAGATTTTTTAGTTGCTGGTTTTTTCTTAGCAGGAGGTCTTCTCTTAGCAGTAGGTTTTCTCCTAGGTGCGGGTTTTCTCTTTGCAGTAGACTTTTTTTTAGGAATGGGCTTCTTCTCTTCTTCTTCAAATAATTCTACGGCCTCAACAATTCCTTTTTTAGCGTTGAAATATACTCGTACTTTTTGATTGTCTAACTCTATCATCCCCTCTGGTACTTTTTTAACATTTTCCCATACGGTTTCTTGTATTTTTTTTCCTAATACATCAACTCTTTTATTAACAGCACCATACAAAATATGTCCAAAAATTAAATTTTGCCGAATGTAGCCTTCAGGAACTTCATTTTTAAGGATCTTATCTTTAATTTGATTAGTCAGTTCTTCTGATAACTCTTTTGATAATTTTGAAGTTCTCCGAGGTGGAAGGGAATTTTCGCGACTTTTAGATTTTGACACTATACTTTCAGAAGGAGTAGCAACCGTTTTAGTCATTGGTTTTTGAATTTCTTTTGTTGCTGGTATGGTGATTTTTTCTACCTCTTTCTCTACTTTAACATATTTTGGCCTATCCTTAGGAAAAACACCAGCGTCTATCATCTTTTCTCGATCAATGTTGCGGATGTATCGCATATCAGCAAGTTTTTCTTCTACAGGCATCGATGTCAATCGAAACGCTTTTAAAAACTCCTCTACCTCGTCACCTTGATCTACGGAAACTATTTTGCATCGATGGAATGCTGCATTATTAATTAATTCTTGTTGAAGTTGACTTGCAACTCTACTACTTATAAATCGCCTTCGAACAGGCGATTTAGCCCCTTTCCAAATATATATTCTTCTTATAGCTTCTTTTACTATGACTGCGACTTGTTCTGGGTGCAATACTTTACTTCCATTTTCTTCACAAAATTCTTCCTCTGTGATAGATAATCTTATCCTTTCCCCTGAATCATCAAGCTCAAAAACCATAAAGTTTCCGTAAGCTTCTGACATATTCAAACGATTTTGTTTTTTCAATTCAAAATAATTTCAATAAAAAAAAATATTATACACTCTTTTAAAGAATTTATATATTAGGCATATAAAAATTTTAGTTGTTTACTCATTATTCGTTAATCAAAAAAAAACCTATCTCGGTAAATCTAATGATCGTGTATCTGGTTATCGTGAATCTAATGATCGTGCATCGTGTTATCAATGCTTATTACGAAGCCAAGCAAAATACGCCTGTCAGTTTCTTTATCTAATATTCGGAGCGCGTATGTGTCTTTAAAATCAAACATTCCGCCAAGAAATACATCTCTCCAACGGTCAGCTTTCTCTATTTCGGCAATTATCTTTCCAGTAGATAAATCTTTTACTTTAAATGAGAATCCCATAAATTTTCCTAATGCTTCATACCATCGATTACCATCAGGATCCTCTAAAAAGAATTTTGGTTTAAATATCGCTAAAATTTTTTTCTTTATCCGGGCTATGACATTCCCTTCAGGATCCATTAAAGTTTGGGCTCCTCGCGCACTAATTATTTTCTCGTGAATTGTGGCTGATACAGTTCCATCTATTTCTCTGAGTTCTATCTTTTTTCGGATGCT
>SDNM01000196.1 GCA_004524385.1 Promethearchaeota archaeon | reverse complement strand
TTCTAAATTGCCCTTTAAAAGTCCAAAGATCATCGAAATCGCTATCTATTTTTTCTAAGGTTTTTATCATATTTTTAAGAACTTCTTTTTCATAAATTTTGAACATTCCCGCATGTTGATAAAACGATTTTTTCCACCAAGATAATCTAACATACTTTTCACTTGTTAAATAAGGACTATGGCAAATTAACACACCAAACCACCTATTTGGTGTTTTATTAATAGTAATTCCTTTTTCACATACCTCGTATTGTTTATTTAAACTCACATTATTATGATAATATTCTCCATCTTGGAATTCGCCTTCTTCAATTTTTTTTTTTTCTTCAGCTTCAGATTCTTTATCTACTTCCTTCAATATTTTTTTACATTGAGGACATTGAAATATTCCCGAAACTAGCTGTTCCATCTTAATATTACACGAAGGACAATTCAATTTTATTCATCACCGCTTGTTATAATAAATCGTTCATAGTCTAAATTTAAAAGTTTCATATCTTTTTCAGTAAAATTTGAAAGCGTATTATTAATTTCAATAATTTCTTTTCTTAAAGCAATCAAATCATCTTGTATCTCATCAACGATATTATTTTCGTTGAATGAAACGTTCTCGATAAATTTCATATAGTTATATTTTTTATTTTTTCCAGAGTAATATGATTTAATTTTTATCAAATTATCATTAATTTTTTCCATTTGAAACCTAAAATTTAATAATTGGATGAGTTTAGAGGTCCAATCTTTGCAAATTGGAGCGTCATTTTTAATATTGTCAATATCAAATTTATCTGATAATTTTATATTCTCCTCTTTAAGATAATTTATAATATCCTTATTTTCTTCAATTGCTTTATTTATTTTTTTAATGAGATTTTTGGTATTTAATAATGGGTCAAATATCTTAATAAATTTTTCAATCTTATCTTTAATTTCTTTAAATCTTTCATAAAATCCTTCAATAGTAATTTCCATTTTAATAGCTTGATAAATATTCCCAAATTGATCTAAAATATAATAAAGATCGTCTGAAAGACAATAATCATTGGCTCCAATTTCAAAAATAAAAGGATGTATAGCAGTACTTATTTCACATCGCACCCCCTTTAACCTAGTTAGTGCTAGATTAAAATTCCTTTTAGTTAGAAATTTAAATTTCTTTTTAATCATTGCAAAAATTAATTCTTCAGGTACAATAATAGTATTTTGCTTTATTTCTATTGTCTCATCTCCTAGTTTTACGATAAAATCATCATCTTTTGCCTCAAATTCCCTCATGCTTCTTATATTTCTAAGTAATCCTAAATCAACGGCAATCTCAAGGAAAGAACGTCTCCAAAAGGTTAACAAATTCCCTTTAAAAACTTCATCTAATATTAAAACTCTTTCATACGAATCAATAATTTCTTGTTCATTTAAATCCTTAAAAAGGTCATTTCTAACCACATATAGAAATAGAACTATATATCTCATCTCAATATCGTCAAGAATCTTATTGATTAAGTTCTTATCATCTTCTAAAGTTAAATTCTTATGTTCCATATCAACCTAAAATCCACTATCTATAATATTCATATTCTATTCTGTTTAACCAAAAAGAGTAATTGTACCAATTAAACATCGCTAAAAAATTTTACGATTTTTATAGATTCAAAAATCGAGAATTAATATACGTTTGTATGAAATATATAATATAAAATTACATTAATTATATTATGGATTATTTCACATTTCACGTGCTTGCTCTATTAATTTTTGATTTAATTATATTATTGATTTCGCTAATAAATTTATTTACTTTAAAGCGTATAAATAATTTTCCAGAAATTAAAGAATACCCTAAGGTTTCAATTCTAGTACCAGCAAGAAATGAAGAGGATTCAATAGAAAAATGTATAATATCTCTTTTAAACCAAAATTATCCCTCTTTCGAAGTAATTGTACTAAATGATAATTCTGCTGATAGAACTGGAATGATACTAGAAAGTATTAAAAAAAAATATGAGAATTTAATCATTATTAATGGAAATGAAAAACCAAAAGAATGGATCGGGAAAAATTGGGCTTGTCATCAATTATCTCAGAAAGCAGAAGGTGAACTATACCTTTTTACAGATGCTGATACATATCATAAAGAAAACTCATTAGTGAATGCGGTAAATTGCTTTATGTATAAAAAATTAGATTTATTAACCGTAATTCCTAAGCAGATCGTAAAAAGTTGGTCTGAACAATTTATAATTCCTATCATGCATTGGAGCATATTATCTTTTTTACCAATCAAACTAGCTGAAAAAGTTAAATCTCCAAAATTACAAATAACTATCGGTCAATATATGCTTTTTAGAGGCTCTAAATACCAGAAAATGGGAGGCCATGAGACCATTAAAACAGAAATTATTGATGATATGCCATTAGGGAGATTAACTAAATCTTTAGGTTATAAATGGGGAATTGCTGATGGATCTGACAATATTGAATGTCGTATGTATAAAAATTTTAAAGAAGTATATAATGGTTTTACCCGAACTTTATTTTGTGTTTTCAATTATAACATACCAATATTCTTATGGGTATGGTTTTTTCTAGCTTTAGTTGCCATTCAACCTATAGTAATTATTTTTTTGTTTCTTCTTAATATAGAGATCCCCAGATTAATCCTGATCTTTTCTATTCTAACACTATTCTTGTCTTTTTTATTATGGGCGATAAGCATAATTCGATTTAAATACCCAAAGTATTTAATATTAATATACCCGATCACTATGCTTATGATATTAATTATTGCAATTAGATCAATGTATCAGACACTTACAGGAAAAATAAAATGGAAAGGAAGGAGTATTGAGAAATAAATTTAACTTTTTTCTTTCTCCTTCTTTAGTTTGGATAAATCCCCCTCAATTTCACGCAATCTCTCTATAAATCTCGGAATACCGGTAAAAAATAAAAATAACCAAAAAAAGACTAGAATCCAAAACAAGATTTCATTATAGAAATACATAAAAACCAAATGAATAATTAAACCAAGGCCACCCATCAAGTTGACAACTGCTTTATTCCTAGTTATTAAACATAAAACAACCCCTGCTAAAAGCCAAATCAAGAAAAAAATAACGGGTAATGAACCAATAAATGTTCCATAGGCAACAAGAGTAAATTGAAGAAGAGTGTCAAGATAATAATCCCATTCAGCTAATGTGCCCTCAATTTCCAATTTTCTTGCAATTTTTCCGTCAAAAGTATCCGTGAGCCAAGCTATAATGTATAATATAACAAATAACAAGGCATTAATATAATTAATTGGAATAAATAATAATAATATAATTGAAATGATTCCTCTTGATAGAGTTAATGCATCTGGTACCTTATCTACCAGTCTGGTGGATTTAGCTTCCATATTATGGTTTAATACATAAATATTAAAAAATATTTAGATAGTATTTTTTAAATCACTCTTAATTAAATCATACTTTTCCAGTTAGGGCGGAAAGAATAGAGAATTACTCCAATAATTTTTCTTTAACCTATAACTTGAAAAAAGCAAAAATTTTTTACATCTAATTCTTAATTATATTATAGTTAAGAACATAACTTTCTATCATTCTTTAATATTATTTTTAAAATTAAAATTATTTGGAGATTTAAATGGGAAGAAGGAAAAGAAAACAACCAAGTTATAAGCGAGTTAAAAGAGTCCCCAAGATATTCAATTGCCCGAATTGGTGAGTTGGATTTACCAGCAACCTCGGATTGTGGGGAGAAATCTATAAAGGTTGAGAATATTAGAAAATCTGCGATCGCAACGGTAAAATGCGGATTTTGCGGGTTGAACAAGGATGTATTAGTTAACTCCATTTCGGAACCTGTTGATGCATTTGGAGATTTTATTGATATTTTTTACGCAGATCAAGAATTACAGAGATTAGAAAAACGTATTGAAAAATTAGTAAAAGATAAAGAATATGGAGAATTAGCATTGTGCTATAGTATTCTATCAGATATATGTAAAGCAAAGGCAGCAGAAGCCTTAGAAGACGAGGATAATATTGATATGGACGTAGTTAATAATTGGAAACTCAGGGCCGAAGAATATAAAAGGAAAGAGAAAGATGCATTAATAAAATTAGAAACAGATGAATTAGAGAGAGGTATTAAAACCGACGAGGAATCTCTTTTTACTGAGCATAAAGAAGGTGGGGGAATAAAAAAAGAAAAAAAGATCGAGGATATCTTTGAAGATCCTGGATTCTTAGAGTTTTAAGTTTTTTCTAAGATTTAAGAATAAATTCCTTTATCATTGAAGGAATGTGTT
>SDNM01000195.1 GCA_004524385.1 Promethearchaeota archaeon | reverse complement strand
TGAAGATAAAAAAATTGAAATAAAGAAAGGTGAAAAAACCGAAGGAGAGAAAGAAGAGGAACAAAAAACGAGAGAATTATCAATAAGAAGAGAAAGCCCCTTCTCGTTGTTTCAACAAATGGACCGAATGCTTGATAATATGTGGAGAGGATTTGATGATTTATTTTGGTGGCCTTTTAGCAATAGAAGCTATAGACCATTATCTCTGACAATAGCAAAAGATGAGCCATTGTTTAGAACACCATTATCAAACATTACAGAAGAAGAGAATCAATACATAATTTCTGCTGAGGTTCCTGGATTAGAAAAATCTGATCTTGAGATTTCCATTACAGACAATAATCTGGAGATTAAAGGAGAAGTCACAGAAGAGAAGAAAGAAGAAGAGGAAGGAGAATTAGTAAGAAGGGAATGCTTTACAAAAAGCTACTATCGAGCATTTACGCTCCCAGAGAACATTGATCAAGACGGGATCGATGCTAACCTTGATAAAGGGATTTTAAAAATAACGATACCAAAAGTAGAACCTCCAAAACCAGTAAAAAAGAAAATCGAAGTTAAATAAAAATATAAGACTTAGTTTCTCTTTTTTTTTATTCTATTAACAATATTTAGAAGCTTAGAAATATATTTCGGTTAATCGATACCAAACTCACTTCTGTTGATGGTATAAAAAACTAACTTTATCCACTTTAAAGTGAGATTTTAAAAGTTTTTTTTAATTTTAATCAATTATGGATTATTGGAAAGATATTCCCACTGGAGATAATCCTCCAACTATTTTAAATGCTGTAATAGAAGTTATTAGCGGTTCAAGAGATAAATACGAGTATAAACATGAATGGGAAGCATTTATATTAGATCGCATCATTCCTTCTTCCGTAATTTTTCCGGTTGAATATGGATTCGTCCCTCAGACATTCTCTGATGATAATGATCCCCTTGATATAATGGTGTTAAGCTACGAACCTTTAGAAGTGGGGTGCATCGTAAAAGTAAGAGTGATAGGAGCATTAATTATTGAGGATGAGCACGGAGATGACCCAAAAATTTTATCGGTTTTAGTTAATGACGCAAGATTTGAAGGGTATCATGATATAAGTGATGTTCATAACCATAAGTTAAAAGAAATACAAGAGTTCTACGAAACTTATAAAAGATTAGAACCTCATAAATGGGTAAAGTTTAAGGAATGGAAAAACGCTGAAGGGGCAAAAGAAATCGTTAATTATTCAATTGGGCTCTATAAAAAATTGGATATTTAAAAAAGAATTCCAGCTAAAATAAATGATTTAGTTAATCTCAATTGATTCTAATATCATTTTTTTTTCAGACAAATCCATTTTTTTTTCTTAAAATATAACAGCATTAAGACTGCTATGGATATCATAACCATTATAATGATTGGATAACCCATAGGATGTCGGACTTCTGGCATGTAAATAAAATTCATACCATAAAAACCCGCTAGAAATGATAATGGAATGAAAATTGAACTTATTATCGTCAATAGATTGATTATTTCATTCATTCTCTGATTTATGCGTGATAAATAACTTTCATGCAACGTTGTTATAATATCTCGAAAATTCTCGAATGTATCAATGATCTGAATAATGTGATCATATAAATCTCTTAAATATAACCGAGTTGTATCATGAATAATAGGATTATCTTCTCTTTGAAATGAATTAATAACTTCTCTTAATGGCCTGATAATCCTCCTTAATGTAATGACTTCCCGTTCAATATGGTGAATTTTTCCTAAAAGCTCAGAACTAGGATTTTCTAATAGTTCCTCTTCTATTAAATCTATTTTTTCACCGATTTTTTCCTGTATTACAAAATAATTGTCTAAAATAACATCTAAAATTGCATAGCCTAAATAATCCGATTTTTCAGCTCTTATTCGACCTCTTGATGTTTCTATTCTTTTGATAATAGAATCAAAGATTTTACTTTCTTGTTCTCTGAAAGTGATTACATAAGTCGACCCAAGGATTAAACTGATTTGTTCACTTTGTATTAGTTCTGTTTCCTCATCCAAATACAACATGTTTAATACAATAAAAAAATAGTTATTCAAATCTTCAATTTTTGGGCGTTGTACGGGATTCATAATATCCTCTAAAATTAGTGGATGAATGTCAAATTGTTTACCAATATTTTCAACCAAGTCAACACGACTTAACCCATCGAGATTTATCCATCTTACCATACCTTCATCTTTATTAAATAAATCTCTTTTTACTTCTTTATATTCATTAACTTCTAACTGTTTTTCGTTAAAATCGATAACTTTTATTTTCTCAATTTCTACTTTTTTTTCCCCAGTAAATAGAAGTGTTCCTGGAGGTAATCCAACCTTTTTAGAGCGTTTTTTAACTCGTTTTATCATTTTAATCATTCATAAGGATTTATTAATAATCATACTAATAATTTTAATTTGAAAATTTTATATAATGAATACGATTATTGAAGATTATATAATTATTTCGTTAATAAAAGCAAAAAAATTCACTTTCCTAATAATGAAGAGAATATATAAGGTAAGTATTGAAGTTATTATTATTTTAATTCTTGTTTCTGTTGGATATTGGATTTACTTTTATTCTGGTCTAGATCAGATACTTATCAATCTCATTATCTTAAATATTTTTATTTATATCATCCGTACGTTTTTAATTAATATTGGAAATCTAATAATAAGGTATCGTATTTTTAAATTTGCCTTCTCTTTAATTATAAATCTAATTTGGATCGCTTTTCTATTTTCTTTACTTTTTTTTATTTCACCAACTTTCACAATTTCTATAATTTCTTTTCTAATTATTGCGATTTCACTAACATTTCAAGATATAATCAGCAATATTGCATCTGGAGTAATTCTTATCTCAAAAGAGGATGTAGAAATAGGGGATTTAATAGAAACAAATGGGATTCAAGGAATCATAAAAGAAATTAATCTAAATTATACAATAATAAAGGAATTTGATGGAATTTTAGCATATATACCTAATAAAAATGTATTCAATGCATCAGTTATTCAATTCACTCACAGGAGACCAAAAGTCTCAAAATCTACAGATGATAAAAAAAAAATAATAACCTCCTTCAAGGATTTCAGTAAATATATGTCCCGTGGAGAGAAAATTACTAATTATACCAGAATGGTTGAAATTACAGCAGCGATCGATCCTGAAAAGCTTGATTCTCTATTCTCTCCTATCTTTGATAAATATGAACCTATTTTCGGTATAAGACCAGATTATCTGGTGGAAACTACTACAATAGCAGGGGGATGTGTTCTAACGCTATTAATTATGTCCAAGGATCCAAATTTAATCCTTGAATATATTGATAATTTCTTTAAAGATCTTATTTACCAATTATATCATGATAAAATTTCCGAAGGATGGGAGGGAAAGTGAAATTATGGCTCTTTTTAACTCTGATCTGGAAGCTTTAATTTATATTGCTCTCATTGGAATTGCCTTATTTTTATGTAATAAAGTAATCTCATCACTCCTTAAGCACATAAAAAAAGTATCTGTTAAAACAGAGAATAAAGTTTCTTTTATTTTAAATTTGGTTTCTTTTATTATAGTAATCTATCTTATAATCGAAGGATTCCCCTCTTTTGAGCAAATAGATCCAACATATGCTGCAATTCTCACTGGAGCAATTAGTACAGCTTTAGCTTTTGCTTCAAGCGGAATTTTTAAGAATTTAATTTCTGGAATTGTTTTAATGTTTATAGGACCTTTTGATGAGGGTGATATTGTAAAAATTAAAGGAGATAAGGGAATTGTAAGACAGATAACACTTTCAAAAGTAATTCTTGAGACATTTGATGGAAAATTCATAGAAATATCTAATAATGAAGTCATATCTTCTACAATAATAAATTATACTAAAAAAATTGGAAGAATTAAAACCTTTGAACAATTTCTCAAAAAGATACAATCACCTCAAGTAAAAGTTATGGCACAATTAAACGAATTAGATGATACTTATCTAAGAGATTTGTATCAACAATGTAAAAAAAACCGTACTACTATAATATATAAGTATACATTTAGAATGCTTTTTCCTTATGAGGGTTTTAGAAAGAAGTTAGAACAAGTTCAAGAAGTCTGTTTTAAATATAAAAGTGTTTTTGGTGCAAGACCTTGGTTTGATATAATTAATTTTGGAACTAAGATTATCGTAAAATTCAATATTATTACATTAGATTCCATGACAATTCTCAATGATCAACCATTATTTGCTCATGATCTTTATCGAATAATCCTTCAATCAGTGGTCAAATGAAAAAATTTTTCTAATA
>SDNM01000194.1 GCA_004524385.1 Promethearchaeota archaeon | reverse complement strand
TCTGCATCTGTAATTATTCCAATATATTTATTAATTTTTTTTACTAATACTGCTGGATAAATAATCAGTAAGTTTGAAATTGCTTTAATATCCCAACTTAGCTCGATTTCCGGAAAGGGTAGTTCCATAATTATTGTGACTTCAGCATTAATTAATGTTGGATTGTCTATAATTTCTTTTTGGATTTTTTTTGCAGTTATGCTTCCAATATTTTTATTCTCTTCTAAAATAGGTATTTGGGACACGTTATGTATTGTCATTAACTCAACTGTATCTTTAACTTTTGTTTTTGATTCAACCCATATTATTCTGTCAGTCATTATATCTATTACTTTTTTGTTGGACTTTTCCCTTCTCAACATTTCATTTTCCAAAAAATTAAAGATCTTTTTTACCGTAATATATGAAGGATTACCGATGCCATTTTCAATTCTGGATATAGTTGCTTGAGGTATATTTAGATTCTTCTCAATATATTTTTGGCTTATATATAAATCTTTTCTTAAATCTTTTAATTCCTTTAATTCTGGTAGAATTGGCATTATCCATCTAAATTATAATCTATCCATATGCAACATATTTTGGTACTTAATTATTTATAAACAATATATCCTTATAAATATTAATTAAAATTAATTCTACTAATTGGTGATAATTTGACAAAGACTTATGCTGAGATTAATGAAAAAATTAAAAATGGCAATGTTGTGGTAGTTACAGCCGAAGAAATGATAAAAATTGTTGAAGAAAAAGGGATTAAAGTTGCTGCCGAAGAAGTAGATATAGTCACAACTGGGACTTTTGGACCAATGTGTTCAAGTGGTGCTTTTTTAAATTTTGGACATACAGATCCTCCAATAAAGTATGAACATCTCTGGTTAAATGATGTCCATGCATATCATGGAAATGCTGCTGTGGATTGTTATATAGGCTGTACTAGAATGGCTGATGTCAGACCTTTCGAATACGGTGGGGGTCATGTAATTGAAGATCTCGTTGCCGGCAAACCAATTAGACTTCGAGGAAACTCATATACAACTGATTGTTATCCTCTCGCAGAAATTGATACAGAGGTTACAATCGATGATATAAACCAAGCAATTTTATGTAATCCAAGAAATGCTTATCAACGATATGTTTGTGCTGTAAACAGTACCGATAGAACCTTATACACTTATATGGGTAAATTATTGCCGCGTTTTGGAAACGCTCATTTTGCGGGAGCTGGAGCTTTAAGTCCTTTAAATAATGATCCTGATTATGAGACAATAGGAATCGGTACACGAATATTCCTAGGTGGAGGAATTGGATATGTTATGGGAGAGGGTACACAACATAATCCAAAAAATAGATTTGGAACGTTGTTTCTTAAGGGAGATTTAAAGCAAATGAGTCCAGAATATTTAAGAGGGGTTACTTATATGAAATATGGTACATCCATGTTTGTTGGTGTGGGGATTCCAATTCCTATTTTAAATGAAGGATTAGCGAAGAAGACCGCTATTAGCGACAATGAAGTTTTAACAGATGTTGTTGATTATGGTGTCCCTAGAAGAGATAAACCAATACTACGACAAGTAAGCTATAAAGAATTAAAAAGTGGATTTGTCGAACTCAATGGAAGATTTATAAAATGTTCTTCTTTATCATCAATCTTCTACGCAAGGAAAATTGCTGAAACTCTTAAAAAATGGATAAAAGATGGAGAATTTTTACTAAATCCTCCTGCCGAAACATTATCTACAGAAACTATTTTTAAACCATTGAAACAAACGTCGGAATTAAAGTTCGTAAAGGATTTAAAAAAGAAAGCAATAATTTGCTATGATGATTGCGATATTAAAATTGTTGCCGAAAAAATTATTGAAAATAATATGAATCACATAGTAATAACAAATCGAGATAAAATTTTACAAGGAATAGTTACTAGTTTTGATATTACTAAAGCATTGGCACAGAACAAGACAGAATTAAAAGAAATAATAACAAAACGAGTAGTTACCGCTTCTGATAACGATATTCTTGAGATTGCAGCTAGAAAAATGAGAAATAATAATATCTCAGCTTTACCAGTTATTGATGATAATAAAAAAGTTGTAGGAATTATAAGCTCGGAGGAGTTGATGTAAGAAATGACTGTAATAAATGTGACTCTTCCACTGGAACTAATAAAAGATATAAATGATTACTCTAAAATTATAAATGACATTTTAGAACATGATATAAGCTTTAATGTCTTAAAGTTTTCCATAGTTTCAAGCGGTGTAACCTTGTTATTAGACGTACCAGATGATAAAATAGAAATTATTACTGAGGCTCTTGAAAAAAACAATGCCATTATAAATAAAAAAGGAAGGGTAAAAATAGATTTCGAAATTTGTATAGACTGTGGAGCCTGTATCAGCTTATGTCCTACAGATGCTCTATATATGAATAGTGAGCATCGATTAGAATTCACTGAAGAGAAATGTATGGCTTGTTTGCTGTGTTTGGACAGTTGTCCTCGCTCTGCTATTAAAGAAGAGTAAAAAATATTTATTTTTTTATTAAAATTCTAAATGAAATTTGAATAGCATTAGTAATTTTTATTAGAAGATTTGAAAAATATAAAAAAAAGTAAAGTAAAAAATTTACTCTTCAGTAATATGAGCATATATTTGATCAAAACGAGGAGATTTTCTTCTAAGTGTTATACATTGTTCTTCCTCGCAACCCCTTAAAATTGCGATTAGTTCGTTTAAATGAATGGTTGGTATTTCTAATTTGTCGTTAAATATTTTATGCATTCTATCCCGAAATTCGGGTTTGCTTAATGTATATAAACATGTGGGACATGGCATTAAAATAAAACATGCATTTACATTCTCGGCGCTTTTCAATTTTTTATAAGTTATCTTTAATGCATCATCAGGATGGATCACTATTTGGCTGGCACCCCATCCGCAGCATGATTCTCTTTCCTGGTAATCGATAGGAACACCTCCAAAAAGTCGGATGAGTTCCTCTAATTTAGTTTTATCTTTTAAATAAGTGTTAGTGTCTTTATCTCTGTCCAAATTTAGATAATGACACCCATAATGGACAGCTATTTTAATTCCTTTTAAACCAAACTTCAGAGTATTAACAAGCTCTTCCCTAATTAAATAAAAGAAATCTAAATCATGGATTATTCTTAATTTTGGATTTTCTAAAATATCGTACTGTTCAGGATATTTTTCACCGCCCATTTTTTCCTTTACTTTATTTAAAATATCTTGTGTTTTTTTTCTCACAATATTATCTTTTAGAAAGTCTCTTCCTCTTAGGAGAGAATTATAACAACCATTACAACTTACTAAAAGAATATCAGCTTGATGATTAATTTCATTAATATTTCTCTCATTAATGGCTGCAAATTGGGCTCTTGTAATCAAATTTCTTTGAAAAAAAGTCCCTGAACAACACGATTGATTTTGACAAATGGTGACTTCCAATCCTAATTCTTCTAAGAAATCGTGAATTCCAAATCGTACACCCGGAAAATACTTTTCTAAACAAGCCTTAAACAAGCAAAGTTTTTTTCCTCTAAAAAAATCTAAAGGATTTTCATACCTTTTTTCAATTTCTTCTAAATCTATTGCCAAATTATTAATTTCCATTTTAAAAAATCTTTACATCTCTTATTTTTTATCTCTTTTTTTATTTATTTTTTTTTTATGTGCCTTACTGGCTTCACTTGCCTTGAAAACATATTTTATCCTTGCGAAATTACAAATCTCGTTTAATTCGTCTATTCGGGAAGCAGGCAATGAGCCATCTAGCGGATCTTCCAAAACAGTTCCGTTTGTAAGAAATTTCTCTGCCATTTCAACATACTTCGTTAGATCGTTATAACGAGGACCATATCCTTTTTTAAACGATTCATTTCGCAAATTAATAATAAGTAATGGAATATTTACTCCTTTTTTTGGACATACTCGCTTGCAACGCTCGCATAAAAAACAATACCATATATCGGAATCTTTTAAAACACTCTTATCGCCACGAAGGATTTTTCTGATAATTTTTCTTATATTAAAATCTGATATTTTTGAGGCAGGGCACTCGCCAATGCATTTCCCACACTCAATACATTGCATGATGTTCTGATTTTCTTCCACATCCTCTACCAACTCTTCTAAGAATTGGTAATTCCAATCTTCATCAGATTCTGCGTTATCTTCCATATTTATACAAAATTTTATTCTCTTCCTATATGAAAATCATAATTCATTGTAAAAAAATTATTAGTTTTCAAATATAATATATATTTGCTATTTTGTTAGAAAAAATAATATTTAGCGCAATTTTCATTAATATTAATTAAAAATATATGAATAAAAAAT
>SDNM01000193.1 GCA_004524385.1 Promethearchaeota archaeon | reverse complement strand
TGTATTTAAGAAATATTTGGATTCAAATGATTTAGTTTTTCACACAAACTTCCCTGGTTCTCCCTTAGCAATTATAAAAAATCCTGAAAATAAAGAAATTCCAGAAAAAACAATTCTAGAAGCTGCAGATTTTGTAGCAAGTTATTCTAGCGCTTGGAAAGAGAACTGGGGCGTTATTGACGTCTTTTATGTTTTACCATCACAAGTTTCTAAAAGTCCGCCCTCTGGTGAGTATTTACCAAAGGGTTCATTTATAATATCTGGTAAAAAAAAATTTATAAAAAAAGCTAAAACAGAATTAGCAATAAGTTTAGAATTTATTGAGATGGAAACTGATTCAGACCGACATAGAAAAGGATTTTATCCAAAAATATTATCTGGCCCAAAAAATGCTATTATAGGACAATCAAAGAATTTTATTATTATTAAACCATCTAAAATCGGTTTGAGCAAAGGAAAGTTAGCAAAAAAAATAAAAAACCATTTTCTACAAAAATCTGATAAAAATATGAAAAAATGGATAAATCTATTATCTATTGATGAGATTGAATTAAATCTTCCTACAGGTTCATCAGTAATCATGTGAAAATTTCAATCTTTTTTTTCCCATTGTTTAATAATGGGGATATTTTTATAATCATCAAATAAGATACCATCAATTCCTAAATTAATTAATGATTTTATTTCATCTACTGGATTTTGATAATGAAGAAAATCCCACGATAACGCTAGAATTTCATTTTTATGACATTTATCTATGAATTCAGGACCAATAAATCTTGATTTTAAACTTATCATATCAAGATTAAATTTTTTTATTTTGAAATTTTCTAATTTTAAAAAATCTGCTAATCGCAAATCATATCCTTTTGTAATATTATAACAAATTTTTGCTTCCGGAAATGAATTTTTAATCAATATTAAGTTATTTAATCTTCTTCCACTTAATACACACCTATTTAATAATCCTATTTCATTTACCAGATTTATAACATCTTCTCTTATTCCTTCTTCTTTTAAATCTAATATGAAATTGACTTTATCTCTGAATTTATCTAATATTTCAAATAATCGAGGAATAGGTTCATATTTAATTTTTGTTTTATAATTTACAATCTCGGTAAAATAACTATTCTTAATAAGTCCCAAACCTGTTGTTGTTCGATTGAGGGATTTATCATGCATAACAATCAATTGACCATCTTTTGTTTTGTGAATATCAAATTCAATATAATCGGCTCCATATTCTATCGCTTTTTTAAAAGCACCTATTGTATTTTCATCAAAATCGACCCTTGTGCCTCTGTGACCTATTATCAGCATTGTTATGTTTAAATCTATTTTTTTTAATAAGTTCTGCAATATATGCCGATTTCCAATATCAACTGGAAAATCTATTATAATCTATATATAAAACTGCAAAATATACCCTATTTTTATGAGATTTTTTTTCATAGATATTAAATAACTTAATTTTTAAAAGAATAGTTTCCTCAAACTTAACTCTCTTGAATTAAATATAAGTAAAAAATTACTATAGGAATCGCTATAAGAGTAAATATAAAAACTATGAGACTACGAATTGTTTGGACTAAGGAAAGTCCAAATAAAAATAATATTTCTTTCAATTTAACGGGTTTACCTGTTAGTTCTTTATAATTTCCAAGGCTTATTATCATAAAAGAAAATTCTAAAACAATTACACTTACTTTAATCATGTAATCTAAAATTTCCCAATATATCTCTTTTTTAACATACTTAATAATAATTCCTTCATAATACCATTCCGTTCCATTAAAGAACAGTGATAGAACTAAAAAAACTCCTGCGAAGAAAGCGGAAATTTTTACAGATTTTAAAATTAATTTTTCTTCAGGTATCCTTTTTGATTCTGATTTCTTTTTTACCTCTTTTTTAAATTTTGGCATATTATTCTCTTACTCTTCTAATTTTTTTCTTTATTACAATTATTTTATATATATACAAGGCAAAAAGGCCTCCAAGACCACAAAAAATAATTATACATAAAATATTATGCACCAAAATCCATATGTTTTCTTTTTTTTTTTTTTTATATTCAATTTCAATCAAAACAATATTTTTTTTTTTAATTCCATTTTTATAATCGGGAGTTTCACCATAGATGATTTTAAATGCATATTTTTCTCCAAAATCTAAAAAAGCATCTTGAGAATCATCTGAATTATTTACTGGTATTTTGAATTCATAGACAATTTTATTTCCATCTAATTTTGCTGCAGCTTCCCCATGAAGTTCTTGATCTCTGAAGAATTCATCATTTAAAAGATAGTAATCTAAATATTCGTATCTTTCACCTATATTTCCCAAATTATAGAATTGAAGTATTTTAGCATCGATAAAAGATTCATTGCTAGTAGCCTCACTATCAGAAATTAAAATCCCTATGAATTCTTGAGTTTTATGGATTTCAAGTTCAAATTGGATTGAAATATAAAGATCTGAATTATTTTGCATTACCCATATCTCGATTGGTATTCCCTTATCAGTAGGATTTGAACTAATTAAGTTAATATTTTCTTTGCTTGCATTTAGCCACTCTTTATCGGATCTATCGATATCACCATCTATTTCTGGAGCGACACCATAATCAGGTTTAATATTTTCTATAACTGCATGGCTGTTATTAATAAGAAAATTAGCGGTAAAAATCATGTGAATTATAAGCAAACAAATAAAGATTTTAACCTTTAATTTTTTCAAGATCAATAAACCACTTAAATTGTTCTTTTTTCCTTATATTTCACGTTAAAAATGATAATTAAATTTGAATATTAAATCTTCACAAATTTACTATCGCATACAGATTTGATTTAGTATAATATAAAGTAGTAAACGTCAGGTTCGACCCAGAAGTGCTATTAAAAAATTCATTTAATCGAGGCCAACTATAAAAATTTAGATAACACTAAAAAAAAAATTTGTAAAGTTAATTTCACCTTACTCTTATGATTAAATTTATGTTAAAAAATTAGGAAGTAAGATTAAGCAATTGAATTTATTTAGATAAGCAATAATGTAGTTTATAAGACGTTTAATTTCCCGCCTCGCTTCGGAATTATTCTGTTTATTAGTATATTCTGCATAAGATTTTGGACCAATAGCTACTAATAATCCTGAAAGATCTTTTTCTCTTTTAATAAAAAACCAAAATGGTTTATTTTTTTCTGTGTCTTTTAAAATAAAAAGCATCCACGGATTAGCTGTCCAATCTTCGTCGTTTTCTGGACCTATAACTCTTTCAATTGCTTTCCCTGTGGAATATTTTTTGGTCATTTTAATGGTTTTTGCTAATTCATTAAAATAACCTCTCTTAATCTTTAAGTATCCCCCAAAATAAGACTTGGCATCATATAATTCTACTTCTTTTTCTGAGCCATTCGAGATTTTTAGGATTACTTTCCAACTTTTCATATTTATTCTTTTTATTGCTTTATTTTAAACCAATTTCTTCAATTCTTATATCTTTAAATATATTTTTAATCTTATTTAAAGCTGCTTTTAAAACTCTAGTTTTGACATCAGATAAGCTTAAATTAAGATAACACTCAAAATATAATTTATTTTCTTTTATTAATAAACCAGAAGTATGAATTATCTCAAAATTTTGGAGCGTTTTGACTAAACTTAAATATATCATATTCACCTCATCTGATATTTTTAAACCACACAAACTTACTTTAATTAAATTTTTTATTTTTACAGGATATATCGTTAATCTTATATTATCTTCTTGGATTGATTGGATGACTAATAAATAAGGATATTTTTTCAAATTCTTTTTACTTGATGATGAAAAATTTAAATTAATATTATTAGAAACTTCTTTTTTCTGAATATATGCATTTGTTAAGATTATGTCTCTCATTATTATTTAGAATTTATTTTTTACTTAATTATTTAATTTTTATTTTTTTTAAACCTTTAATTGTTCCTGAGGTTTTTACCGGAGATAATATTATCCTTTTTCCATTGATCTCCCTTATGAGCGTCAGTGCTGAAATTAATACCTCTTTTGTTTTATTTGTACATCTTATTATTCCAATTTCTTCATCTAAATTTAGTTTAAATAACCATAGCCCGATTTTATTCGCTTCTTTCATCCCGAAGTATCTCCATATAGAACGCCAAATCAAATTTAAAAAGTCTTTTTTCTCACAGAAAATATTGGCATCTTTTATAATTTTAAATAAAATATATCTCTGCCTCTCTAATTTAACCAAATTTATTTCACTCCCTTAATTAATTTTACTCCGGTGTCAAGAAAATCACTATTTTGGCGTTCTTGAACTTTTTTTAATAAAATTCGGGGATTATCCTTAAATG
>SDNM01000192.1 GCA_004524385.1 Promethearchaeota archaeon | reverse complement strand
TCAAATAGAGGAATCGTAAATTCGTCCCGATTTGGATTGACGTCTATAATAATGATGCCTTGTCTTACTGTATACTTCTGTTCTAAAAAATCCTTATCAAAGGTTATTAAAATAAAATTCTCAGAGTTAAGAAGTGCAATAAGATCTCCATTCCTAATCCCAAAAATTTTTCGATTTCTTACTGAATCGACTTGAAACCCGTAGTTTTTTATGGTATTATGCAATTTCTTTGTAATATTCTCATCACAAAAGAATTTACACTTCATTAGTGATTTCCATTTTTCCATTATATTTGTCTACAATATGTCCAGCATAAATTAAACAAGCAATTACTTGATCCCGAGATAAATGATCATATTCTTGTAGAATCTGTTCAATAGTCCAGCCAGAAGAGACCAATTCTAAAATATAACTTACCTTAATTCGGGTCCCTTTAATATGAGGTTTGCCAAAACATACTTCTGGATTGATAGCAATTAATTTATCAATATCGATCATAAATTTTTACTCCTATGTATAATCATTTTTTATTACTTTAATGAGAATGTGTAATCATTGCTTGAAAATATTACTCATACTCAATTACTAATAAGAAAATAGTTATTTAATCATATATATTTATTGACTTTCAATTAATTAATGACTGTGAACTTAGAGTTCTAAAAAATTTTTTAAAATTTGCATCCCATAGGGTTTCATTTTTATGAATTCGGGATGGAACTGGAGCCCTTCTAAAGGATATTCTTTATGCCTAATCCCCATGATTGTGCCATCATCCGCTGTACTACTTATTTTTAGTTCTTGAGGTAATATATCGGATTTTGCGGAAAGGGAGTGATATATAATTACTTTAAGCGGATTAGGGACATCCTTAAGAATTGTTTCTTGGTCGTGAAAGACTTTATGCCTAAGCATATAAAATATATTATTATCTTCATAGCCTCTACAAAACCAATATTTTACGATGCATATCCTTATCAGTTAAATGCTCACGAAACATGCTCAATTTGGTGATGTTTGAAAATTATAATTTATTGTAAAAACATATATAAAATTAAGATAATTAGAATTTTTATAAAATAATTCATAATATATCACTATCTTTAACGGTGATTGAATCAACTCAGAAGATACCTTGACAGAAATTGATTTCCCCATTATAGGAATAGGAGCTTCAGCAGGAGGACTAGAAGCTTTTGAGCATTTTTTCTCAAATATGCCCTCAGATACAGGTATGGCATTTGTTTTAATACCCCATTTAGATCCACATCATAAAAGTTCTTTAGCTGAATTGATAAAGCGATATACACGCATGAATGTTCAAGAAGTTAGTGAAGGAATGAGGATATTACCTAACCAAGCCTATATTATTCCTCCCAATTTTAATATGGAAATAATAGATGGAGTTTTCCATCTTAAAAAACCTAGTGCCCCTAGGGGATTAAGATTACCAATTGACTTCTTTTTTAGATCATTAGCTTTAGAAAAAAAAGATAAGGCAATTGGAATTGTTCTTTCGGGAACTGGGACAGATGGTACTCTTGGTATTAGAGAGATTAAAGGTTTCGGAGGAATAGCTATAGCTCAAGATCCAAAATCAGCGAAATATGATGGTATGCCAAAAAGCGTTATAAATAATGCTGTTGTGGATTATGTATTGCCAGCTAATGAGATCCCCGAGGTTTTGATAAAATATATTCAACATGAATTAAATTTTTTGAAAGAAAAAGATGATAATAAAGATATAGAAGTTCAAGATTCTGTTTCTAAAATATTTCAAATATTGAATAGTACTATGAATCATGATTTTTCTTGTTATAAAGAAAATACCATGAACAGACGTATAGAGAGAAGAATGGTTATTAATCATATGAATAGCATTCATGAATATGCTAATTATCTTCGTGATAATCTAATCGAAATTGAGATACTCTTTAAAGAATTATTAATTGGCGTAACAAATTTTTTTCGGGATAAAGAGGCATATGATATTTTACGAACAAAAGTTATTCCCGAACTTTTTAAGGATTGTACCCCAAATAAAACAATTAGGATTTGGATTCCTGGATGCTCCACAGGAGAGGAACCATATTCAATAGCAATTTTATTTCAAGAATACTTGGACAGGAGTCATATCAATTGTAAAATACAAATTTTTGCGACTGATATCGATGATACAGCAATAGAAAAGGCACGCAATGGTATATATCCAGATAATATTGCTGTTGATGTCTCATCTGAACGTCTAAGTAAATTTTTTAGATTAGAAGGAAATAAATTTAAAATAAAACCAATCATAAGAGAAAAAATAGTTTTTGCTGCGCAAGATATAATTACAGATCCTCCTTTTTCTAACGTAGATTTAATTGTTTGTAGAAATCTATTGATTTATCTTAACGCAGATATCCAAAAAAAATTGTTAACATTATTCCATTATTCTCTTAATTCGGATGGTTTTTTGTTTTTAGGGAGTTCAGAAACAGTGAGTAGTTCTCCTCAATTATTCCTTGAAATTAACAGAAGGTGGAAAATTTATCAACGCAATAAAATTGCTCCTTTACTTTTAGGCATACCAAGACCATTTCCCCCTTTAACTGACTATAAATTTAAAACTGAAAGACAAAACTCTCTTAAAAATGCGGCTATAACGAATTATGGGGCTCTGATGGAGGAGTTCTTACTAAAGACATACACTCCCCCTTCAATAATTGTAAATGAAAAAGGAGATATCTTATATATCCATGGAAAAGTCGGCTCTTATCTTGAATTACCAGAGGGAGAGGCAAAAATGAACATATCTGATATGTCAAAGGAAAATTTAAAAGTACACTTAGTTTCAGGTTTAAGAAAAGCAACTAAATCTGAGATTCCAATAATATTAGAGAATTTATCAATTAATTTGAATAGAAAAATTATTAGATTTAATTTAACCTTATCGCCAATTATTCAACCCCCCTCGTTAAAAGGTTTAATCGTAATATCATTTATAGAAGTAACTCCCGACTTAACAACTGAAGAAGGAACGGTTGTAAATGATTCAAATGAAACGAATAAAGATGCCAGAATTAAAGAATTAGAAGATGAATTGCTCTCGACGAAACAATACCTTCAAACCACGATTGAAGAACTTGAGACAACTAATGAAGAATTAAAATCCGCAAATGAAGAATTGCAATCATCTAATGAAGAATTACAGAGTACAAACGAAGAGTTACAGACCTCTAAAGAAGAACTTCAGTCTTTAAACGAGGAATTAACTACAGTTAATTCAGAGCTTGAAATTAAAATAACGGAATTGTCTGAAGTAAATTCAGATTTATCCAATTTCATTTCAAGTACCGAGATTGCTACTCTCTTCCTAGACGAAAATTTTATAATCCAACGTTTTTCTCCAAATATAAAAGAAATATTTAACATCATAGAAACTGATATTGGACGCCCTATAGAACATATTTCATCAAATCTCCAATATGATTATTTAATTCAAGATGCTGAAACAGTTCTTAAGAAATTAATTACAATAGAAAAAGATCTTCGAACAAAAGAGGACCAATGGTATAGCATGCGTATAATTCCATATAGAACGATTAACAACGTTATTAGTGGAGTAGTTCTTACATTTTTTAATATTACTGATAGAATGAAAGCAGAGGAAGAAAAGTTAGAAACTATGCAATTTGCTGAAAATATCGTGGAGACTACCAGAACTCCATTACTAGTGTTAGATAACGAGTTAAAGGTGATTAAAGTGAATTCAGCATTTTGTCAGTTATTTCAAGTTGATAAAAAAGAAACAGAAAATAATTATGTTTATGATTTAGGAAATAGACAATGGTCCATCCCCAACTTACGTGAACTATTTGATAAAATTATTAAAACTCACTCAATTATTACTGATTTTGAAGTAACTCATAATTTTGAAAAGATTGGTCAAAGAACTATACTTTTGAATGCTAAAGAATTAATAAGAAAAGAAGGTTCAATGATACTAATATCCATTGAAGATATAACAGAAAAAAAATTAGCTAATGATAAATTAATCAAATCAAGAGAGATGTATAGAAATGCCTATAACAAGGCTGAACTTTATCAAGATATTTTTGTTCATGATATAAATAATATTCTACAAGTTATACTAACTTCTAGTGAACTTCTTAAAAGAATACCAAAAAATCCTGAAAGGTATGATGAATTAATAGAATTGAATGATATTATTTTAAATCAACTTAAAAAAGGACAAAATTTAGTAAAAAATATTATATTACTATCCCAAATTGATCAAATCGAAGGTAAAATTCATCCTTATAACGTATCAAATTTAATTGATAAGAGTATTGAATCTGTAAGAAATTCATGTCCTAATAGGAAGATCGATTTT
>SDNM01000191.1 GCA_004524385.1 Promethearchaeota archaeon | reverse complement strand
TCGCTAAAGCAGAATGAATTCCAACACAAGGGAAAATTCCTAAGGTTAAAAGAATACATCCGTTAAAAAAACCTAATAAAAATGAATAAACAACATAAATTAATAAAATCCTTAGATTCTTATAGGAAAACCATGTGTGAACGTGATACAAAGAAAAAATTAGACTCGAGATAAATATGGCAAAAATAACTTCTAATTCTAATTGGTTCAATAAAAAACCAATAATGTAGTATCTAAAAATTAATTCTTCTATTATCATGATTATTGGAAAGAAAAGCCATAATCTTATTCTATTATCTTTGTTAATCATAGTGTTAATAACATCGTGTTTTTTCATCTTTTCAATACTTTCGCTGTCATAACCATAAATTCCTATCAATTTTCCTATTAAAAGGAGTATAAGTAGGCCCAAAATTAAAATTAAAATAACAAAAGAATTTAATTTTTGTAAAAACAAATATTCAAGATAAATTCCTAAAAACATAGGAATCACCAAAATAATTAGCAAAATTCCTAAAATTACATACTTTCTAATGTTTTCCATAATTCTGAACTTAACCAATTTTTTAGTAAAATTAAAAGTATAAATAGGTTGTATAAAAAATATAATTATCTTAAATTCTAAATATTATTACATTTATAAGTTCTATTTGATTAAATTAAATCTAAAAAAATCTAAAATTTAGTAGAAAAACAAATATATGTGAATTAAAAATGACCGAAATATATGAAAAGTTAGAAAAGATCGTAACAAAAAAATTTATCTCGAATAGTCTCATCGTGCGACATGCTTACTCAAGAGTTGTTGATCCCCTTTTACAAGGTATTCCAGATATTGTAATTCGACCTAAAGACGCTAAAGAAATCTCTGAAATTCTAAAAGTTGCTAATGAAGAAAATATCCCTGTAGTCCCTCGTGGCGGAGGGGATGACGAATTTGGAGGAAGCAAACCTATTGGAGACGGTGGAATTGTGCTAGATATGAAACGAATGAATAATGTTATTAATTTAGATGAGGACAATATGGTAGTTACTGTAGAGGCGGGGATATCGTGGGCAAAATTAAACGAGTTTTTATGCCATTTTGATCTTTATACGGGTTGTATGGGACCTGGATCTGGAATGACGGCATCCGTAGGGGGTGGAATATCTCATCAATCAGTCGGAGGTGGTGGATGTGCGAAATATGGATCATGTACAAATCAATTAGTTTCATTGGAAGTTGTACTCCCTACTGGAGATATTATAGAGACTGGATCCCAGGCAAATAAATTTTCTCAAACTCCATTTAACAGATTTGGTAATGGGCCTGATTTGGCTGGACTTTTTTGTGGCGATAACGGAATTTTAGGAGTAAAAACGAAAATCTCGCTTCAAGTATTTCCAAGACCACCATACGCAGCTTATAAAACCTTTGTATTACCTCGTAAGGATAGAGAAGTTTCTTCTCAGATCATGTTGGATGTAAGACGTAAAGGGATTGATGTTTATGACTTGATGTATATTATGGGGATTATAGTTCTATTAAGTTCTGAATTTGGATTGATGCCTATGTGGGAACATTTGAAGAAAAACCGAGGTATTATATTTTATACAGTTGAAGCAAATTCAGAAGCAGAATTAGAAGAAAAAGTTAAACAATTGGATGAAATCATTGTGAATAACAATAAATGCGACCCTATTGGTCCGGAAATCTCTGATGGAAACATAGCTAAATGGCATTATGCAGAACAAGGACATTGGCAGTTTTATCATAATTTATGGGGTGTGGTTCCTGCCCTCGAACCCTTATCTTGTGAATGCTTTGTTCCAGCTAATATGTATCCAAAATATTTAAATGAAATTGACCAATGGGATATGGCGCATTCTGAGGATTTGAATAAATTTACAAAAATAACTGGTCAACGCCCTGTTAGTGGAAGTGGACCAATATTTTTAATTGATGGTAATAATGTAGAATTAACCTGCGGATTTACAAGTTTTCCAAGTTATTATAACGGAGAGATTCATGAAGAATTTGATGAGATCAATCTTAGACTATGGAAATCTTATATGGAAATGGTAACAAAATGGGGTGCACAATGGTATATGATGGGACAAATGGCATCTCAAATAATGGTTGAGGTTGAAGCTTATTTACCAGATTACTATAAAACACTGAAAGCCATTAAGAAAACTCTTGATCCAAAATATATTTTAAGTAGAGGTAAATTTAACTTTTGGGAGGATTAAAAAATGACCGAATTAAAAAATCTTAAAGAAGAATGGAAAGCCATAATGTCCTGTATAAGCTTTAGAGAATTACTCTAGGCTACAGAAGGGCTGCGGCGATTGTGGCTATTCCATAAGACGTGCTGTTGGACGATACCTTACATGTCCGGTAAAGGAAGCAAAGGGTGAGGAAGGATTTGAGATTTATTTCTCACGTGGTAGAATGAACGTTCTTAAGAGTGTGTTAGAGGGTAAATTACCTTTAAGCAGAGAATTAGCTGAATTTATATACCAATGTACGGAATGTGCGAATTGTACGGAAGTTTGTCATGAAACCCATAATGAGAATATCATTCTTAATACGTCTAAATGGATTGATCATTATAAAGTATGGGATG
The DNA here is from genome assembly GCA_004524385.1 of Promethearchaeota archaeon. Classification (GTDB taxonomy): domain Archaea; phylum Asgardarchaeota; class Lokiarchaeia; order Sigyniarchaeales; family SOKP01; genus LW40-45. The sequence goes on along the minus strand of SDNM01000191.1, from coordinate 1,780 downwards.
CTCTGAGAAAAGATTTGGTAGAAGCAGGATTTGCCCCGCTAGATCGGCATAGAGACTTAGTAGATTATATGAACAATGATGCCATGAAGAATCCTTATGGGGAGGATTTTGCTAAAAAGTTTGAATGGGCTTCAGATTTTTCAAATATAAAGGACAAAGGTGATTTAGTCTTCTTTGCAGGCTGTACGATGCCGCTACGACAACAAGACACGTTAAAAAATATGATGAATATTCTTATTGCCGCTGGTATGGAAATGGCCTTATCGAAGGATGAGTGGTGTTGTGGCTCTATAGGGGCTCGTATAGGTGAATACAAATCTGTTAATGAACTTATGAAACACAATCTTGATTTATTCAAAAATATGGGGGCTAAAACTGTATTTACTGCTTGTGCGGGGTGCTATAGAACTCTAAAGAAGGATTATCCTGAATTATTAGGAGAAGAATTACCATTTGAAGTGAAACACATAACCGAAGTACTCATTGAGCTTCTAAATAATAATAAAATTCCATTTAAACCGGAAGAGGGTGAAAAATTAAAAGTAACTTATCATGATCCTTGTCATTTAGGACGGCACATGGATCTATATGAAATACCAAGAGAAGTTATCGCAAAAATTCCTGGTGTTGAATTAATTGAAATGAAAAGGAATAGGAAACATGCATGGTGCTGCGGGGCGGGAGGAGGTGTGAAGAGCCAATTTCCGGATTTGGCTAAAGACATATCAAAGGAACGGATTAGAGAAGCCGTAGAATCCGGAGCAGACATATTAACCACCAGTTGTCCATTCTGTATAGGAAATTTCAGAGATGCTTATGAAGAAATAGAACCTGAAATTAAAGAAAAAATTCGAGTAATTGATGTGATTGACTTTATAGCTTCAAAATTGAAATAGTATATGAGAGAACTTAAAGGACCTAAATTATATTGTGTTGCCTTCCCATTAGGTGGTATTGGAACTGGTAACATTTCCTTAGCAGGGGATGGCAGTTTAAGACAGTGGCAAATTGTAAATAATGTCAATCATTTAGGATTTGTTCCCGAATCTTTTTTCTTTTTACAAACCCGAATAGAAGGGTCGAATGATTGGCTCACAAAACTCCTTGAAAAGAACATTAAATTACCCCATGACTATAAACCCGCCGAATCTGTTAATGATTATATTATCCCTCATGATATTTTAGAGCGTCATAAAATCTATGATTGTTTCGAAGACTTAGAGTTTAAGGGTGAATACCCTTTTGCGAAGATTGTTTATCATGATCCAAAAATTCCCATTGAAATTCAGCTTGAAGCATGGAATCCCATGATTCCACTTAATATAAAAAACTCTGCTTTACCCATTATTATTTTTAATTTTAAAGTGAGAAACCCTAATGAAAACAATTCAGTGCAAATTCGTATTGGTGGGAGTATGCTAAATTTTATTGGCTGGGATGGCATTTCTGAAATAGATCAGAATTTTTATCCTAATTTTTATAAAAATAAAAATAGTAAATCATCAATTAATAATGCCTGTGGAATTCATATGTATTCTGAGAACACGGTACTTGATGATATGTTGCACGGAGAGATATTTTTTGCATCACTGGAAAAAGATTGTATGATCTTTCCCTCTGTTGTCAATTTGATAGAATTTCTAAAAGAATCGAATTTGAAAGAAAAACAACTTGACACAACAGAGTCCTCTGCTCATGGAAAGTCGTGGCGCGGAATATTATTAAATGAATTCTCCCTATCCCCATTGGAAGAAAGGAATATTATATTTATACTAGGATG
>SDNM01000190.1 GCA_004524385.1 Promethearchaeota archaeon | reverse complement strand
TCGGCGCTGAAACAGCTCCATTTATTCAGAATCTAATCTATTTTTCAGGTGTGAGAAGTTTTTATGAGGATGCAATCATTATGAACTTAAAGAATATGCAAAAATCAACATTAAAACTTTTTATAACTTTAACTTGTCCCTACTGTCCAAGTGTCGTACCAATTTCTTGTTTATTCGCAATATTATCTAGAGGAAAAGTAAAGACCGAAATAATTGATGTTGATGTAAATCAAGACCTTGCAATGAAGTATCGAGTTCAAGGGGTACCCCATGTTATGATTAATGAAGACCAACATATTTATGGTGTTTTTTCTCCTCAAGATTTATTAGATAAAATTACGAGGGGAAAATTAGATTTAGGGGGAATGTATGCGTAAAAATTTACGAGGTGATTAAAATATCTTCAGAAGAAAGATATAAACAAATTATTAAACGGGAAATGGCCAAATTAAAAAAAGCCGTAAAATTAAAAGTATTTACGTGTAAAAAAGGGCAATCAAACGGAAGTCAGATAAGAGAGTGTATGGATTGTGGACAATTTATGTCCCTATTAAGAGTTTATGAAGAGAGCTCAAATGGAATGTTGAAAATCGAAGAATTATGCATAGATGATAATCCAGAACTGGCAAAAAGATATGATATATCTCGTGTGCCAACTATCCTTTTTTTAGATGATAACGGAAAGGAGTTAATACGATATCTCGCAGCCCCTCAAGCTGGGGAAATCCAACCATTCATTCAAACAGTTTTTGCTTTTGCAGGAGCAGGTAATTATTATGAAGCAACAATAAAACAAAATCTTGATAGAATTCCACCTTCAACGATAAAAGTTATGATAACAAACATGTGCCCATATTGTCCCCAGGTTGTTTCCGTTGCCAATCTATTTGCTCTAGCAGGTAATGGAAAAATTAGAACGGTTATCGTTGATATAATGGCTAATCAAGATATTGGTCAATATTATGACGCAGCCGGAGTACCATATACAGTAATCAACGAAAAACCAGCAATTTCAGGAATGGTGGGACCAAATGAAATTTTAAAAGCTTTAATAGGGGGAAATATCCGTGTTCAATATTGAAATGGCTGAGTTAGATCCTGATAAAATTTATGATCTTATAGTTTTAGGGGGTGGACCTACTGCGATTGGTTGTGCAATCTATGCTGCCAGATTTGCAATGGATATATTAGTAATTGGAAAAACATTTGGGGGCTTGATTGCAACAACTCATATTGTAGAGAACTATCCAGGTATTACCTCCGTAAGTGGTACTGAATTTGTAGAAAGGTTTCGAGATCATTTAAGGGATTTAAGCATCCCTTATATCTCTGATGAGATTAAGAACATTGAGAAAGCTAAAGATCACTTCATTTTATATACCTTTTTTCAGAGATTTAAAACTCGTACAATTTGTATAGCTACAGGTTCAGACCGAAGAAAATTAGGAATCCCTGGCGAAGAAGAATTCGCAGGGCGGGGCGTTTCCTACTGTGCAACCTGTGATGGACCATTTTATAAAGATAAAGTCGTCGCTGTAATTGGGGGGAGTGATTCCGCTGCAAAAGAGGCTTTATTTTTAGCTCAACATGCTAAAAAGGTATATATCATCTATAGAGGTGAGGAAATTAGAGCTGAACCAATTAATAAGAAACGTGTTTATGAAACAGATAATATTGAAATTATCTACAAGACTAATATAACGAGTATTAAAGGAAACGGGAACGTAAAGGCCGTCATTTTTGATAACGGTCAAGAATTTAAAGTTGATGGCGTGTTTATTGAGATTGGCTCTAATCCAGCATCCGAAATTGTAAATGATATAGGAGTAAAAGTAAATCAGAAAAAAGAAATAATAATAAATCGAAAGTCTGAAACAAATATTCCCGGAATATATGCAGCTGGAGATGTAGCAGATGCACCCTTTAAACAAGCAATTACCGGAGTTTCTGAAGGAGTAATCGCTGCGTACTCTGCATTCGATTATCTAAAAAGATTTAATATCGAATATTGAATCTATTGTTTATACTACTAGAACAATATCTTCAATTTATTGTATAATGATTGATAATTGGCTCTCAAAGACTAAAATTAAAAAACTAATTGAGAAATTTGTAAAGAAGATCTTTTTTGGGAGAATTTCCGCCAATAATCTTACAATCATAGGGTTAGTATTAGGTCTTTCAAGTGCCTTTTTTATATTTTTAAGTGCTAAAATTCAATATACGTTTGAATTCGTTTTCGTTGCTGCGATTCTTATGACATTATCTTTTTTTTTTGATGCTCTAGATGGGATTTTAGCGAGGCTGGAAGGACAAACAATATTTGGAGGAATTTTAGATATATTTTGTGATAGAACTGTCGAGACGTTTATAATTATCGCTCTTATCTCGACTGATCCTGAACTTCTAGTATGGCCTGGTATCTTCTCTTTAGGCGCAATAATATTATGTATAACAATGTTTCTCGTTGTTGGAGGGGCTATTAAAGCCGAAGAATTAGATGAAACGCAGAAAGTGATATATTATAGAAGAGGGTTAATGGAACGTTTTGAAACTTTTATATTTTTAATGATAATTATACTAATAATCGCATTGCGCTTAATTTTTTTATGGCTTTTTGCCATTTTAGTTTTTATCACAGCTATCTTAAGATTCAGAGATGCTTACCTTATTTTCAAAACTAAAAGTAATATGTCCGAATCAGAATAAGTTTAAAGAGGTCTTACTCTTAGATATTATAATTATTACATTTAAAATTTATAATTTGAAATCCTATTTTTTAAATATTAGTCAAAATATAAAGTAAAATGAATAATTTATCAATTAATTATAAAAAGAAGATTTTAGAACATATCTCTCTTTTTAATATTTAAGGTGATTCCGTTAATATGAGCACACCGGACGATATAATAAATCGTATCTACAAAGACTATAAGAGTAAGATTGGATTATTTTGTTTAAATTGTCTAATCATGCGTACATCATTTGAAGAACTAAACGAATTTGTTAAAAAAAACAATATAGCTATTAATGAAAATACAAAGACTAAAACTGGTTATATAAAAGAAATAGTAGTTCATTTTCATAATGTTTTTAAAAATGTAAAAAGTATTAGAGATAAATATTCAAGTCCAATCGACCTAATGGGTGATTTATTACTAAAAGACGAAAATATAAAGAATCATTTAACCGAATTTGATTATATTGCTAAGCAGGAACTAGTAAATATTTTTGCTGATTATTGTGCCGATTTTAAAATTTCAGTTTTTAATACTTCAAAAATACCAGAATATTCATTAGATTTATATTTAACAAAAAAAACGCCTCGCTTGAGAACTGAATCCGTAATAGTACGTACGAGTGCGGAGATGGATTTAGATAATTATGAAAATACTTTAGAATTAATCCAAAAATCTTCAGAAATCGCTATGTGGAGTGTATTCGTTACTACCCCCGCAGGTGTATATAAAATTGGATTTGATCGTATAGTTTCGGATATGGAAAATTTCAAAGTCTGGTTTTATGTTGTAGATCCACGTCATAAAAAAATTTATGGCATAACTAAAGGTAAAAAATCCAAAAACTACGATCAATCTTTAAGTGAGAATTATCTTCAAAAATTACCACGTGAACCTGTTCGAGCACCTTCGCAGGTTATAAAATTTTCAAAATATGAATTTAAAGAAAATGAATCTTATAATCCAAAAAGATTTCATATGTATGAAATATTCTCTGAAGAGGAGGTCGGTGAAGGTCTCAAAATTCCGGGAGAGAAACATAAATATCGGGATATTTTTAGAAATTTAATAATTATTGATAAAACTTCAGGTATATCTATTTTTTCTTACGAAAACGAAATAAAATCTTTAGATTATGATTTAATTTCGGGATTTTTAGTTGCTATGGATCAATTTGTATCGGAGCTGGGAGGTGGTGACAACATGCGAGAAATAAATTATAAAGGATTTTTTATACAAGCGGGTTATGGGGAAAAGATAAAAGTCGCACTTTTCCTCTCTAAATCAGCAGATAAAATATTAAAAGAGCGTTTGGCTTACTTTATAAATGAATTTGAAAAAAAACATAAAGAACAGATAAAATTCTTTCAAGAAACGGGGAATGTTTCTTATTTTAAAGAAGCCTCAGTAGAAGAAATGGCTAAAGAAATTTTAGATATTTAAAAATTAAGAGGTTAAAAAATGCCAAAAGAAAGAAAAGTAGGAATGACAGGGAATAAATTTTATTCTTGTCCGGAAAAACCAATTTGTGTTTCAACTCAAGCTTCTGAAGATGATGAGAAACATTATATATCACCAATTAAATTAACAAAATCTGTACAGGAGGCAATGAGTAAAATAATAACCATCATAAATACATTAAAACGTACTAAAATATT
>SDNM01000189.1 GCA_004524385.1 Promethearchaeota archaeon | reverse complement strand
GCATAGCGCAAGGAATGTTTTAGGTGTTGAGTGGGTACTTCCTGACGGAGAAATACTGAGATTAGGCTCGTTAGGACAGAAAAATAATCCAGATTGGTTTATAGGGGATGGTCCTGGTCCAAGTTTAAGAGGTATTATGAGAGGATGGGTTGGTGCGAAGTCTGGTATAGGAGTTTTTACTAGGGTCGGTATAAAATTATTTCCATATCCCACTGAAACGAAATTTGTCATGACTGGTCACGCACCCCTATATGATTTTGAAAAACCGGATTATATGCGAGCTTATGTATTTGATTGTAAAAACTGGAAAGGATTAGAGGAGATAATACTACGAGTAGAAGAAGAGGAAGTTGGCTTTATCGTTAGTCATACCTCTGGTTTGGCAGTTATGGCGTTTTTTTCGTTCAGTATAGAAGGTTTGATGGATAAGATGGCTCTTGGTGTTATGAAAAATCCTTTATTAGTAGTAATAGGAGCCAGAACTAAGAATGAATTTGACTATAAACAAATGGTAATGGAGGATATACTTACTGAATATAATCTCGAAAATATAATAGATACAAAATATGTTCCAGAGAAAGTTTTCTATGCGGAATGTTTGCGAGCAAATTTAGGATATCATGGTTTTATCGCAACTGGTGGATTTCAATCAGCAAAAGGACAGTGTGATGCTGCTGGATTATGTATCCGTGCTGAAAGAGCGAATATACCTTTAAAACAGAAATATATCAAAAAAGGAGTTATTGGCAATGATTTTGGTGAAGGAGCATGGATGACTAGCTATGAGGGTGGACATTTCTTCCACATGGAGTCACCAACAATGTTTGACCAATCAGATTTACATAGTGTTAAGGGAATGGCTAATTATATGGAAGAAAGTAATAGACAAGATTTAATTAAACACTTGGGTGCACCATTTTTCATTGAAGGTGATAAATTGCACGATGAGTGGGGACCTCATATGATGAATTATCATATCTGGTTACGAAAGATAAAAGCAGCTTTTGATCCAAATGGAGTGGCAGATTCAGGTTTTTACATAACCGCTAAGAAGGAGGGAGAAAAATAATGAACGATTCAAGCATTATTATGGAAAAGCCAAGGGGTTTTGTTTTGCTAATAGCTAATGTTATGAGTCCCTTAAATGAGAATCCTAACTTTAAAAAGATGTTTAAAAATACTAAGCGTAAATACTTAATTAATGCTTCAAATTTAGATTACGCTGCTCTTATTTCTATTGATAAAGGTGAGCTAACTGTTCAAGGCGTTCCGAATAAACCAAAAATTAATCTAAAAAAGAAAGTTTCCGGCTGGGACGGATTAGTTTCCATGGATTCACAGACCTTTCTTGCTCTTTCGATGAAAAGAATATCAAAAATAAAGGTTGGATTAAAATGGATATTTGGAAATGTAAAAATGAAAGGATTATTAAAACTTCTACCAATGTTAAAACTATTTGATCTCTTGCAAGAATAATTCAGTGAATCTTTAAGTTATTTTTCTTTTTAATTCTCATATTATTGGTGATAATAATTCCTTATAAAGAAACGGGGAAAATCCTTCATGAAATGCTAATAATTAAATGATAAACCACTACTATTTTTTTTTGGTAAATAACACGTTTTTTTGAATAGTACACTTCCTATTGAGTTTTAACCATTTGATATTATCATTAAAAGCCATAGAATCTACTCTATGCATATATCCATCGTATCCATAATCATTTAAAAATAAATCGATAATTTCCTTTGATTTTTTGGGTTTTAACTCAATAATAAAATCAGAAGAACAATTAGGATTTAACCATGTACTCATGCCATTTAGTATCTGAGGTTCGTATCTCTCGACATCTATTTTGATTAATTTTATTTTATCTAAAGATTCATCTATTAATGTATCTAATCTTCTCTGTTTCACCTTAATCGAACGAACCATACCGGGAATCAAAGACAGCATAGATATTATTCTATTATTACATCCTCCAACCATATTGCCGTATTTTACATCATTAAATATGACTTCTTTGTTTTCATCCCCAGCGGCGACATCGAGTACAATGATATTATCTAACCCGTTTTCAGTAATATTTCTTTTTAATAGTGACACATTTGTTGGCATTGGCTCAATCGCATAAACTTTACCTTCCGGTCCAACGAGTTTCCCCGCAAGTATACTAAATATACCTTCATTTGCTCCAACATCAATGAATATATCCCCCTCCTTTAACGTGTTTTTCAAATACATAATTATGGAAGGTTCATATCTTTTGTTTAAATATAAAAGCCTGCATAGAGTACTATTGACAGTATCACCGCAAAATATTAGACCATCCTCAGTTATAATTTTTAGATCTCGCCTTTTTCCAAATATCATCATCGCATATTTCAATCCGAATTTAATTACATTTATCACATTTGATAAAGTCGTCATCGAAACACCTAAATCATTTTTAAAATAGTGTCAAATGCCAAAGATATGTTACCAATTTATTTATTGACTCTAAAATGAGGTTACTTATTAATTTGATTGGTTATTACTATTTAAGCCTTTATGTTTCTGAAATAAAAATAAAGCAAAATCAAATCTTAAAACCAAAATGAACTAAAAATAAATAAAAAAGAAAAAAAGGCAATTATTTTAAACTTCTACACTGGTTAAGCGAACAATCGCTTCTTAAGCTTTGACATACCAGTATCCATGTCATACTCAACAAGATCAACTTTATCAAGTTCTTGGACTGCCCTTAGAACCATTGCGCCTTGGATACCTGTTGTATTTTTTATTTCATCTCTTGACATCGATTCTTTTTCACCGTGGAGTGTGTATAATATCCGGAAGTGAGGTTGACCCTGAAATATTTTTTCTAATAGTACAGAATAAATGGATAATAATGCTTGAATTCGTTCAAAACTTAAATCTTGTTCTTCCATTTCAGCTGCGATTTTAGCAAATTTTCCTAATTCTTCTTTTACTTTTGCGTATTCTTCTAACAATCGCATCTGCTCTTCAGTCATTTGTCCTATTTTTTGATCCCGTTCTTGTTTATCTTTTTCTAATTGTTTAGTTTCAGCTTCTAATTTTTTCTTATCGAGTTCTAATTGAGTCTTCTCGCTTTCCAAAGAAGTCTTTTCGTTTTCTAATTTCTCTTTTTCATTTCTTATATTCATTAATTCCTTTTTTGCTGTCTCTAAAATGGTTGGAATTCCTTGAACAGCATTAATCGTCTCATCAATAATTTTTAAAGTATCTTTTTCTCCTGACATTGAAATCAATTTATATTTTGATATTAAATAATTTAAATTTACCTATATATTAATAAATCTAAGGAAACTTAAGTTATTTTATTTATTTTGACAGAAGAAGAAAAATCTAATAAAGATCCACGGTTGATATTCGGAGTTTCTGTACCCGTTTTTATTATGGGACTTGTCTCTTTTTTTACTGATGTCTCTAGTGAGATGATTCAAAGCATTTTGCCACTTTTTATTCTTTCAATTGGCGGGACTGTTTTAATTTTAGGATTAATTTCGGGTGTAACAACAGCAGCTTCGAACATTTTAAAAGGTGCTTCTGGGTGGACAAGCGATAAAATAAATAAGAGAAAACCGTTTGTGGTTGCGGGCTATACAATTTCGAACCTTTCTAAACCCTTTATAGGCTTTAGTCCATCTTGGGAATATGTTTTAGCACTAAAAACTGTTGATCGTTTAGGTAAAGGACTTAGAACCTCTTCCAGAGACACTCTTATTTCTTATTACTCAATTGAAAAAGGAAAAGCATTCGGAATGCATAGAGCTATGGATACATTGGGTGCAGTAGTAGGTTCTCTTCTTGCTTTCTTTTTTCTACTTATCGCATGGTCATATTCTCAAATAATATTTTTTTCCATAATTCCTGGTATATGTGCTGTAATTTTGATATTAACTGTAAAAGATGTTGATCCTACTAAAATGGATGAGACAAAGTTAAGATATTATGGAAAACAAAGGGTTGATAAAATTGATAGAAACTTTATAAAATTAATTATAATTCTTGGAGTTATCGAATTTGCCAGCTTAGATATTGTATTCCTTATAATCCGATCTGCTGATTATGTCTCAATTGGATATATTTTCTTAATCCCTCTTTTTTATCTAATCTCTAATATTGTTTATGTAATTTTTTCTCCAATAACTGGATCGCTTTCTGATAAAATCGGACGCAAACCAGTAATTATTACAGGCTTATCCATATTATTAATTTCATGTATTTTACTTGCTTTTCCCGTAGTTATTTCAACATATTCTCTTATATTGATAGTTTTAATTTTTATAATGTTTGGATTCTACATGGCGGCAGTAGATCCTATATCAAGAGCCTATGTTGCTGACTTGGCAGGTAAAAATAAAAGAGGCCG
>SDNM01000188.1 GCA_004524385.1 Promethearchaeota archaeon | reverse complement strand
TATTTTCTAAACTAATTAATCTATTAAGAAGATCTATTTCTAAATTTAAAGAATCTTTTAGAATTAAGCCTACCTCGTCAAATAATATTTTTTTTTCTAAAATCTCCAAATTCTTAGTCGAATCAACTGTTATTTGGTTTAGTTCATTGCTTTCTTCAACTCTGATCCCAATATTATGGTATAAATGAATGGAGGCTGTAGCAATTAAAAAATCTTTAAGTGTTATTTCTTTACTAAATGAATCAGTTAATTCATATATTTTCTGTTTGTCAGCCTCTCTTTTAAAGTGATTAATTATTAAATCAACAGTTTGAAAAAATCTAAATGTACTTTCTATAGCCGTTTCTTTTCTTTTTATTCCAGTAATCATAATTCTTTCACCCATTCACGATGTACTTCTTTGAAATTGTCTGCTATTTCTATGCTAACATTATTTTTTCCCCAAAACCTAAAATTAAAAACATGGAAGAAATCTGCATTAAATAATTCTTTTTCTTCATTCGTTAAATTATGTTTTAATATTAACGTAGTAGGTTGAGGGATAAGTTTTGAAAGATATTTTAATTCCCTCTCACGTAAGTACTTGAAAAAACTATCATTTTCAATATAAAAAAATTTAACTGGAATTAATTCTTCGAGTTTAGGATCTAATGATTTTATCTTATCTTCTATTTTATTCTTTAAGTATTTAGGAAATTCTAATTTATTTTTAATACAAAAATCGAATTGTCTAAAAAATTCTAATAAATAGCTTTTTTCTATTTCATTAGGTATTTTAGCAATGTAGCTATCTAAAAGTTCTAAAAATTTCTCTAATTCTTGCTGGCTTGATTCTTTATTCTCCAAATAGCTAATAAAATTATTGTAAATTTCTTTTAAGTTCCAATCTTTTTGTTCTTCAGTTTTAAAAAATATTTTTGCATAATCTGTTATCCATTCAAGTATATAGGATTTCCATTCTAAATCAATTCCTCCCATGCGTTTTTCCAGAAAACGATGAAATCTATTAGCAAAAGTAACAGGATCCGATATCTCCTCATCGGATTCTTCTTTTAAGTAACGATTAATTGTCGTGTATCTTAAAATGTAGCTTAATAGAAAATGTAATTCAGCTGAATATTTTTTAAATTTTTCTATATGTGATCTAATTACTTTTCGATCCTTTTCCATTAAAACCTCAGCAAATGAGACCAAATCAGTAATTTTTAAATCAATTGTATCAAAAAAATTTTGATAACTTCTTTTTATTAAATCTGAAAATTCTTTTATCAACTTTTCCTCATTAAATTTAAAAACCTTTTTTGAAATTAAGGGATTTATTTCAATTTGATTAAGAAGATATGAGTAAAATTTTTCTAAATATCTATCACTTAAAATTTTCACTGGTTTCTCTTCTTCTTGTAAATTTTCTTTAATTTTTTTTATAAATTCTATAGTTGATGTCTTTAACATTCTCCGAGAAAGATATTTTGGTAATGCCTCCTTAATTAACAAGATACTATTTTTAAATCTCTCTGAAAAATAATATATTACTGATTTTAATTCTATTACTCTTAAATTTTCAATTTTAATAATTGATTGCTTAATTGAATTAATTGCTAAATTACAAAAGTCCTCGAAATTTTTGTTTTCTAGTTTTCCTTTTTCTAAAATAAACTGTTTATATTTACCTAAAAGTTCAATTAAAGTACCTATCTCTCCAGTAGCTAGAAAATCATTAGAGTATCCGAAAAATTTATTAAAACTACTCTCTAAATCGCCTAAAATCTTTTCAATTTCTGAAATAAGACTTTTTACTGACCATTTTTCTTTAACATTACTAATTTTATCTTCCATATAACTGATAAGATAAGAAATAATCTCCTCTTGAGATTCGTCTATTGTACCAGTATTAGCCAAATCTATAAGATTTGTACCAAGTTTAAAAGTCTTTTCGATAACAAAATTGGCACTAGGTGCTGATATTGAAAATTTAAGATGATCAATAGCAGTTTGCTCTTTAAATGGTGTTTTTATTTTTTCAAATTTAGAATCTGTAATTATCATCTCATATGGTCTATTATACCATATTATCTCCATTTTAGATTTTATTGAGGCAAAAGGATCTAGCAGTTCTTTCTCTGTTGGAAGTGATGTGCTTAATCCTATTAATTTCTTATTCCATTTATCTTCAATTAATTTTCCATAAAGTTTCATGCTAAAACGAGCAGCAAACTCGTTAATTATTTGTTCTTTTTCTTGTCTTTCTAAATCAGGGCGATTAATAAATTCTTCAACTTCATAAAATAGATTACTAATCTTAATTAATTCTTCCCTAGATCTATGAGTATTTAAAACTCCTGTTTCAGGTTTTAAAGCAAGTAATAAACTTTCACATTCTTTATATTTACCCGGAATAAAGATCATTGATTTAGGATATATTTTCATCTGAGCATCTTTCTCGTCAATGTTGTGCAATGAAAATTCAATGCTAAAAACTTCAGATCCGGTATAATCTCTTAGCATTGCATTATAACTTCTAAAAAATTTCAAAACGTCTATTGAAAGCGCTTTTACTCTCTCTTTTGTTAATTTACCTGGACCAATTATATCTCCTGCTATTAAATCATTTGGAGATGAATATCCAAAAATTAAAGAAAATTGATAATTAATTGATTCTCTTGTTGTTATCATAATTTATTTCTTATAACAGATTCTAAATTATAAAATATTTTAATTAAGTATTTTTGTAAAAGGTATTAAAAAATACTAGGAATTGTTTTACATTCCTTTTTTAGATTTAATATAATTTTAAATTTATATAATTTTAATGGTTTTTTTGGACATTTTAAAAAATCCAAAATTCAAAGATAAAAATTTAAAAAAATAAAATTATAAAAATAAATATATTATTAGATTATGATTATTTCTATAACAGTATTAATTTATTTTATTATTTATAATAATTAAAAAAATATGATGAAAAAATGCAATTCGGCAGTGACTTAGGAATTACAAACGAGGATATTGAAAAAATAAGCCCTCAAATTACATTTATAACCTCAAATGCAGATATTGAAGCTATTGCTCTTGTGTCACAAGAGGGATACCAAATTGCCTTTTCTGCATTGCCACAATATCGTGTCGATGGAGATCAGTTTTGTGGTCTTGCTAGCGCCCTCTTAATGACAGGAAGATCAACAATTCAAAGATTATTTCAAGAAGATTTAAGCGAGGTTATTGTAAGAGCTGAGGATGGATATATTGTTATCACAAATGCAGGGCGTTTAGTAATTGTATGTGCTGGAACTGTTATTGACACGTTAATGAAGACTGTAAAAGTTACGAGAATTGCAGCGAAAAATCTCGCCAAAATATTCGAAGGAAGATAAATTAATTAAAAATTAAAATTTAATATTGCAAATATTCTGTTAACTTCCAAATTAATTCACCTTAAACTATTTTTTCTGACCATAACGTAATTTCATTTATGTTTTAGACTAATTGTGAATAACTTACTTAAGATTTTTTTTTAATAGTTGAGAAGTTTACAATAATTTTGTTGATTATTTTTAAATTACATTAAATCTTTTTTACTATAATAATTATTGATTTCCAATATTATAATGATACACATCTAAAATATGGAAAAAATAAATTAATTGGTAATTACAATGGTAAATTATTTTAATTCGAGAATTTTATTACAACCAAATGAAGTACCCAAGGAATGGGTAAATATCTTACCTGATTTACCCTCTCCTATGACGCCTTTAGTCAATCCGATGGATGGAAAACCCGCGCCCCCAGAAATGGCTTTTGCTATATTTCCAAAAGAATGCGTGCTCCAAGAAGTTTCCCAAGAACCAACAATCCCTATTCCTAATGAATTAAGGGAAATTTATGCAAGTACTTATAGACCATCTCCACTTCATCGTGCTTTGGGTTTAGAAAAAGAATTGGGCATAGAAGGAGACGATATTAAAATTTTCTATAAAAACGAATCTTATTCACCTACAGGATCACATAAACCAAATACAGCCATAGCGCAAGCTTATTATGCAAAAAAAGATGGACTTGAAGAATTGGTTACAGAAACTGGAGCTGGGCAATGGGGTTCTGGTTTATCTTTTGGATGCAATTTGTTTGGAGTTAAATGTACAGTTTACATGGTAAGAATAAGTTTTAATCAGAAACCGGGTCGAAAGATTTTAATGAGATCATATAATGCGGAAGTCCACGCAAGTCCTTCGAGATTTACTGAATCAGGAAAAGTCTTTATAGAAAAAGATCCAGAACACCCAGGCAGTTTAGGTATTGCCATATCTGAAGCAGTAGAACATAGTTTAAGAAGTGATAAAACTAGATATTCTCTTGGAAGTGTTGTAAACTTTGTTTTATTACATCAGACAATTGTAGGTCAAG
>SDNM01000187.1 GCA_004524385.1 Promethearchaeota archaeon | reverse complement strand
TCGAAATGAACCCTGAATTAATTCTTATGTCTAGCCCTAATGCCGCCTTAGGAGGCCCTAAAGCATGCAGAGAAAAGGCAAAAGAAGCAGGAATTCCAACCATAATTATTTCTGATTCACCAGCTAAGAAGGCTGTTGATGAAATTAAGGAAAAGGGAATGGGCTATATCCTTGTTAATTGTGACAGTATGATTGGCGCACGACGACCATTCTTAGACCCTATTGAAATGAGTATTTTTAACGCGGATTTATTAAAAGTTCTTGCTATTACTGGAGCGCTTAAAGTCATAGCTGAAGAGTTAAATAAAGTTATATTGGACATGTTGGAAGGAAGAAATCCTACTTTACCTCAAATAATTATAGATTCAAGCATTGCAACTGAAGCTGCGGGCTTTTCCAATCCTTATGCTAAAGCTAAAGCAATAGCTGCCTTTGAATTAGCTGCATCTGTATCTAAAGTAACCGCAAAAGCATGTTTTGTATTAAAGGAACGAGCTGAATATATGCCTTTATTAGCCGCGGCTCACGAGATGATGTCGACCGCCGCACTTATGTGTTTTGAAGCTAGAGAAATAGAGAAAGCTAATGATACTGTTCTTAGGAAACCTCATCACGCCAAGCAACAATTTCTAACAAAAAGAGGTTTAATGGACAAAGAACAATAAATTAAAAACTTGAAAAAATTAGAAATTAAACTTTCTTTTTCTTTTATTTTTATTTTTTTGAATTTTTTTAAAAATAATTTGATTTATAGTTCTGAAGTGCTTACAAATTTCTTTAAGCTTTCAAAGTCTGGACTATTTAGGGCTGTTATAATATCTGAAAACACATTGGGTTGTTTATTTTTCGAAATTGTCATTAAAACGGCTCCATCGCTGACTTCCTTAACTAAAACATAACAAAGATCTGATTCATAAATAATTGTGGAAAGGCCTAAAGGACTAAGATTTTTTACATTTAAAATTTCCATTGCTTGTTGATATATTTGATAAAGATTGGAGTCCAATGTACCCATTTCAAACCTTAAGAATTCTAATGGCTTACTTTCAAATTTACCAAATGTAGAAGCAATTAATAATCCATCTGGTTGATTAAATAGAAGATATTCAGATAAAGAACTTGTTTTTAATTTATCCAATAAGGATCTAATTTTACCCAGCTTTTGCATACTTAATGTTGACTTTTGAATTTCAAAATCTAAAATTTCAATTAATCTATGCTGAGCACTACCCTCTTTGACAGAGACAGGAGTAAAAGCAAGCTTATCTCGTAAATTTTCGGATACATTTTCAGATAAAAATTTAAAGACGTCATCTTCCTTTGAATTTTCCAAATCAATTTTATTCAATAGAACATAGATTTTATCAATATTAGGAGAAAACTGAATTATATATTCTAAAAATTTATCAAAAACTTCTTTTACTTTATGATTTATAACTGTAGAATCAACCATAAAAACTGACGTAGTTACTTCTGAAAAAATAAGTTCTCGTTGAGATTCAGAGAAATACCTTTCTAAATATCGTTCCTGTCCTCCCGCGTCCCATATTGTTAGCTCCATGATTCCGCGGAAGATAAAATTTTCACGGGAAATACCTTTCGTTGGTTTAATGTTTGCTACTTTCATAAAGTTGTAACCTAAGCAGGTTGTTCTCATTAAACTAGTTTTCCCTGCACCAGCGGGACCAAACAATAATATCTTAATCGAAATTTCACCTTTAAATGATATATTTATGAAGATTTATAATAATAATATTTAATCAGTTTTATTTAATTTTTTGTATGAGAATATCTAATGAATCTTTTCATAAAATTTTCTTGTTAAACAAAATTAATTAAATAACAATTAGAACAAATTGTATTAATACTAAATAATACTAAATTCTTCTTGAATAAAAATATTAAATATCATTTTAAATTTAATTAGTTAAAAATAATTGAAACATAAAAAAAGACGAGTTTTTAATTATGGATTTGGAAAAACATATCAGAAATGTTCCCGATTTTCCTAAACCCGGGATTCAGTTTAAAGATGTAACTACTTTATGCAAAAATTATTCGGCTTTTAAAGAGTCTTGCGATAAGATAGTTAAGCATTATAAGAAAAAGGGAATAGATAAAGTTGCTGCAATTGAAGCTAGAGGTTATGTTTGGGGAGGTGTTATCGCATATCAATTAGGTGCGGGATTTATATTAATGAGAAAACCCGGTAAATTACCTGCAAAAACAATTAGCGAGACATATGAATTAGAGTATGGTACCGATTCCATTGAAATGCATAGTGATGCGATTGAAAAAGGCGAAAAGGTATTAATATTTGATGATTTATTAGCAACAGGAGGAACGGCTAAGGCAGCTTGTAATCTTGTTGAAAAATCAGGAGGTATTGTTGAAGGAATAGCTTTTGTAATAGAACTTACGGGTAGTTTACATGGAAGAGATAAATTAAAAGGATATGATATTTTTACTCTTTTAGATATATCTGTTGAGGAATAAAATATAAGAAACTGGTGAACTTTATGACAAAAATTGGAATAATAGGAGGTTCAGGATTAGATAATCCTGACATTTTAAAGGATGTTAAAGAAATAAAAGTTAAAACTCCTTATGGTAAACCTACGTCTGATTTAAAAATTGGCAAGATTCATGATGTTGAGGTTGTTCTCATAGCTAGGCATGGACGAGAACATACAATACCTCCAACGCAAGTAAATTATAGAGCTAATATACAGGCGTTAAAAGATCAAGGGTGTACTCATATCTTAGCAACAACTGCTTGCGGAAGCCTCAGAGAAAAAATTGATAGAGGTGATTTAGTCATTTTGGATCAATTTATAGATTTCACAAGACTTAGGAAAATCTCTTTTTTTGAAGAATTTGATCCTGGAGATATGAAGCATACTCCTATGGCTGATCCCTATTCTGAAGAATTAAGAAATCTCCTTATAGAGACTGCTAAGGAACTGAATCTTAAGCATCATGAAAAAGGCACAGTGGTTACCATTGAAGGTCCAAGATTTTCTACAAGAGCTGAATCAAATATGTTTAGAATATGGGGAGCAGATGTAATAAACATGAGCATTGCCCCTGAAACAGCTTTGGCAAATGAAGCAGAAATTCCATATGCAGCTGTCGCAATGTCAACTGATTATGATTGCTGGAAAACTGACGAGGCACCTGTTACTTGGGAGGAAATTTTAGAAGTTTTTGGAAAAAATGTTAATAATGTTATCGCTTTATTAACTAATACCATAAGAAAGATGAAATAACAGTTTTAATTTTAAGTAGCTTCTATTTATTTTTTTTTAAAAATTTTTTAGGGGATATTGTAGCTAATGGTAAAAATTACGTTTTTAGGTGGTTGCAGAGAAGTTGGTCGATCTGGTGTCTTAATTGAGTCTAAAAACCAAGAAAAATGTATTATTGACTATGGAATTCGTTTTCGAGGCAAGGAAAGACTTCCTCTTGATTTTGATTATAATAATTTAAAAGCTATCGCTCTAACCCATTGCCATATAGATCATTCAGGAGCATTGCCATTTATTTTTAAAAATAATTCTGTACCATTCTTCACTAATGCTGTATCACTAGAAATAACTGAAATTCTTATAAGAGACATGATAAGAATATCAAATTATGCATACCCTTTTGGGCTAAAAGATTTAAATAAAATGATGCAATATACACGCTTTTTAGAGAATGGAGTGCGTCAAAAAATAAGTGAAGATTTTTATATCTCATTTATTAATGCTGGGCATATCCCTGGAAGTGTTTCAATTTTAATAGAACTAGATAATAAAAGGATTTTATATACAGGAGATATTAATAATCAAATAACAAATTTAGTTAATCCGACAAGCTCTTCTTTTATACCTGAAATTGATGCTTTAATTACTGAAAGTACATATGTTCTAAGAAAACATCCAGGGAGAGAGGACCTTGAGAAAAATTTTGCAGAAAATATAATAGATATTACTGAAAACGGGGGAAAAGTTCTTGTTCCTGCTTTTGGAGTGGCTCGTTCTCAAGAAGCCTTATTAATACTACTAAAATACGGTTATGAAGGTAAAATCTTTCTTGATGGATTGGCAAGAAAAATATCTACTCTTTTATTAAATTTTCCTGAATCTCTTAAGAATATAAAAATGTATAGAAAAGCACTAAATAAAGCTCAATTTTTATCAAGAAAGGGAAGAAATATAGCAAAGAAATCTAATGGAGTGATTATAGCTCCTTCTGGTATGTTAAAAGGGGGTGCTGCGATTGGATTTGTAAAATCTTTTTTAAATGATCCAAAATCAGCTATTTATTTAATTGGATACCAAGTTGAAGGATCCCCTGGAAGAAGTCTTTTAGATAAAGGAGTTATTGAATTTAAGGAAAAATATAGACGAGGATATATGGAATCTTTTAAAATTGAAGCTAAATGT
>SDNM01000186.1 GCA_004524385.1 Promethearchaeota archaeon | reverse complement strand
TGGTATATGTTAATAAACGGAACAGACAGTAATGATTACACCAACAATGTAACATATTCCGATTTAGTTATTACGGGAGTAATTGAAGATACAATAGAATATAATCTCTGGAATCAATTTGAAAATGGGATGGTCACTATTCGATTTTTCTTGAACAGAACAAATGGAGTAATGGCTTTTGATGATGTAATTGTTGAGAAGGACATCATACCTCCTAATATCACGATAATTAAGCCTGTTATGAATCAAACATTCATCGATACTTCACATAGAAACTTTATCATAGTTGTTAGAGAGAAAAATCGGCATAAAATGTGGTACAGATTATTCAATGGAACTTACTATACCGAGAATCGTACCTTTATTTCAAATGATACGATAAATGGAGCAGATTGGGATAAAATATGGAATTCCATTTGGTATGAAGAAAATTTTACGATTATCTTTTACTGTAATGATACCGCAGGAAATATCGGCTTCGCGAACGTGACCGTGATTAAATCCGATGTGTATTATTTTGGATGGATACCCCCTCTAAGCGGAGATGACGATGATGACGGGAAAAAATCTAAGGATGAACCTGATATTGTGGTACCGGTCGTAATAGGAATAGGAGTCTCTGGAGGGATAGCGGCAGTAGCAATAATCTATTTTAAGAAAATAAGAAAATCGTATTATAAATACTAATTTTTTTAGAATTTTTAGCGCAATTATTGACGAGATAGAATATATTACACAAAGCGAAATCTCAAACTCTTTAAATATAAATTATTTCAATTATACTCTTACAACTCCTATCCAATGAGCTTTACAAAGCGAGAGGAACAAAACTAAAAGTAAAGGCAATACCCCTATAACGCTTTAGGCTATAATTAAATAGGTTTAGGGAATAGAATCAACAATAGGAATAGTTTTCCATAAGTTTATAAGCGTCATTTTTTATATAACCCATAAAAATTCATTTAATATTCTTAATTAATTTCTCAGGTGATTATATTATGGATTATGATTATGGAAAAATAGCAGGTTTTTCTTCTCTAATTGCTTGTGTAATAGTAATTTTGAGTTTTTTCGTCTCCATCTCAATGTTCGATGGCCCCGGAATGGAAATACTTTCTGGTATCTTATTTGGAATAGCAAGCATTCTGGCATTTACAAAAAGGCATTATCTTTCTTCTTATGGCGCTAGTTACGGTTCTGCATGTTTTAATTTTTTAGGAATAGTCTTAATAATAGGAAATTATTATCTAAGATCTATATACTCGGATATATTGGAAGAATATGGTGTTGAATTTATCTTTATTCTTCTTTTAGATGCTATAGGGATTATATTTGCTGTAATAGGAGTGATAGCTTATACGGTTTCTATTATTAAGGGAGAATCACTTTAATTATTCTAATAAATCATCCTCATATTTAGCTACATCTTAACTAAGAAATTCAATGAGAACGCAGAATATAACTTTAATTATAGCAATATTTGGGCAAATAGGATAACAGATTGTTTTGAACTAAAGGAATTTGAACACTCTTATAAGACTTTAGTTAATTTAATTTCCGCCCATATTAAAAATGTCAAATTAAGTGCTGACAGTAATAGCAGCTGTCAAAAAAAGAGACGAATAATTTTTTCAAAAAATGATATTTTCAGTAATTTTTTAAGTGTTGTCCATATGTCAGCTTTCATTGCTGTTTTGTGACATTTTTTAATTACTGATCACAACTTTGAGACGCTAAAGTTTCAAATATTTAATTACAATTTTTTTTAATTTTTTTTTTCATATTATTTTTATGGTTAAGGTTTTTTACCATAAATTTGTTTGGAAATGCTTCATTACTAGACATTAGTTATTGTGGGACACTCAAGTCATCATTTTTTTTTAGTCCTCTGTCGGAGCAGAAGAGACTTTGAAATAAAATTGGCAGGATGGCAATGAGTTGAAAACCCTCCCATCTCATAGACTATTAGGCAACCGTATTAACGGGAAGCCTTTAAATTAAACTTGGGTATGACCCAGAGAAGCCGTCTAGTGCTCTCACAATAACTCTTATGAAATAAATAAGGTGACTAAATGCAATGGCTTCGGAGGGTAAGGTTGTACCATCTTTAGCGGAAGCTATTACATTTAGACCCGAAGGTGAGTATAAAATGGAATTGGTAGAATTTAAAGTTGATGTTGATTGGAGAACACACCCGTTTTTTTGCGGGTTAGATGTTCACAAACATGAGCTCGCCGTTACTATTTGTACGGCAGAGTATAGAGACGCCAAAGTTGTAAGTCGATCTATTTTTTCTGTGAATTCAGAGGGTTTAGAACAATTTTGGAATTATGTTAAGAAATATCAGCCTGCTGGCTTCGCAATGGAAGCCACAGGAATCTTTCACCATTGGATACACAAATTTTTAATGCAAAAATTAACTACGGTGGACTGGCATGCTGAGATGATTATCACTAATCCATCAGATGCGCATAGTCTTCCTGGAAGACCAAAAGATGATAAAATAGATTCAGAAAGCTTAGCGAAGTATTTAGCAAAAGGAATGCTTAGATGTGGAAAACCAATTATTGAGGTTCAGGAAGATTTAAAAGCTATTTTTCGGATGATCCTTCGTATCGAAAAAGATAGAACTGCTCTTAAAAATCGAATAATAAAGACACTTGACCGAGCGGGCATTCGACCAAAAAGAATGTCTCTAAATATGAACTGGGTGTGTCGTTTTTTGTATTACTTCACCCATTTTCAAGGCACTTTGGGAGCATTCTTAGATGAAATCTTTACCAACGGACATCCTTTAGAGCCTCAACACACCGTTATTAAGAAAAATATCGGACTCTTTCAGCCATTTTCTCCAATCGCTCTGACTCATATTCAAAGAACTCTTATTCGTCAAGATTTAATCGAATTAGATTTTAAAACTGGTCGAAAAGATACCCTTACCATCGAGATTGGTCACATTATAGAACAATATCCTAATCTCAGGCATCATGCGTCTAATTTAGCTTCGATACCTGGATTGTCAAAAGTTAAGGCGGTATGGATCTTAGCAGAAATTGGTTCCCTTAAACAGTACCCTACTTCCCGTAAATTTGCTGCATATTGCGGATGCTGTCCACGAATAGTTTCTTCTGCAGGAAAAGTCTATTCTGCCCATACTATGCGGCATTCTAATAAATATCTACGAACCATTTTTTATAATGCTGCGATAGTCATCTGCAATTTGTTAAAACAAGATTCAGAGTTAAAAAGATATGCTACACGCACCATTCAGCGAAAAGGAAGAACTGCTTTCAAGTTAGCCGTTTGTACGGTAGCCACAAAGCTCACAAAAATAACATACGCAATACTTCGAGATGGTAAACCTTTCGATCCTGAGCATTCACAAAAACTTTTACATCCTTTAAAAAAGGACAATGAACAAGTATTTACGTTAGTAGAAAAGAAGATTATTAGACATGCTCGAAATGTACTCAAACGGGTATCACAGATGGAGAATACTCAAGATCTTGGAATCTTAGGAGAAGATCTCAGCATTATCGCTGAGCATTTAGACTCTCTACTCGAGGGAAAAAAAATTATATAGTCCGAAGCAATTTTTAATTGCAAGGAGTTTTATTTCTATTTTATATATATGTGTTTAGATCTTATTAAATTTGTTTTTCTTTCCCAGCATTCGTTTCTTTTGGCTTTTTCTTGCAAGAATTTAAATGACGACCAAGCCTAATAAATTCCTTTCCACAATAAGGACATTTTTTTGTTTTTTTTGATTCAGTTCCTTTATTTGCTTTACCAGTTTTTGCTTTGGATACACCTCGTTTTCTTTTCTTCTTACGTTTAGACGGTAATATATCTTCTATGCTTGCATCATCAGGGGCAAATTCGCATTCTTGGATATGGCTGCCGAGATTTGAGAACTGGTCACCACAGAAAGGACATTCCAAGCTAATTGCGAATTCCTCTCCTTCTTCTAACGCTTCCTTTCCTGCTTTTCTTTTTTCAAATTTGAGAGGAATTTGTTCTTCATCTTCTTCAAATTCGTCAATGGATAGATCAACATCCTCATCTATATCCACATCTTCAATCTCAAATTCCTTTAATTCCTCCTTGATTTTCTTCTCTGCGATTTTTTTAGACTTTTCATAAATTTCTGACATATTTACATTTGAATTAGGCTCATATAAATAACATACTTGACAAACATAAGCGCGTGGTCCAAGTATAAGTTCTCTCTCATGACAATAACATAAAGGTTGAAGACTATTAGAAATATCGCCTTTTGGCTCAAGATGCTTACAAGCAATTTTACGGGAATATTTTATTTTTTGTTTCCTTCGCGGAATAATGATCACCAAAAAGAGTAATTAAAATAATATATCTTAAAATTTAATTTTTATGATATTGAGATTTGGAAAATAAAAATTAGTTATTAG
>SDNM01000185.1 GCA_004524385.1 Promethearchaeota archaeon | reverse complement strand
TATCCAATAGTGCTCTTAGAATAATATCATCTCTCTTTTCAACTTTGGGTGTAAAAATATCGTCAAACCATGTTGAATTTGGATCTTCCCTGGTTAATTTTTCTAAAACATTTAATGAAACATACTGATAAGCATCTAACACATCAAATTCGTCTTCAAATGTATAATCCATATATAAATCGCGCCATTTACGGTATATCGTAGGAGCTGCTTTATCTTTATCCATGTCAAATTGCCAAGATTTAAGATGTGTATAAATTTGATTTACAATAGAAGCTTTTTCAGAAAATCCACTGTTTTCAATAACATTGATTAAATAGGGTGTAAAATATTCGGCGGCAGTGGATCTTATATCTAATTGGATTTCTTTCATCGTCTCTACGCTTACAGTCCCATCTTCAGAATTATTAAGTAATTCGTTAATTCGTCTTGCTCGATAGCCTGCAGCATAGGGGTGTTGAAGGAAATACTTTTTATAGTTAGGTCCTGTAACTATTTGGTTTGCAGAAGCCAGATAATGCTGGTCTGGATTTTCTGTATGGGGTAAATCATCAAAAGGAACATATCCAATCCATTCGCCTTCGCCGCTTGATCCGTCATATGGGAACGTTCCATTTTCGTTGCCAGCTCTTATAGGCACTAATCCTGTTGGTCTAATTCCGATATTACCGTCTATATCTGCATATACAATATTTTGAGCAGGCGAATAAAACCATTTTGAAGCTTCATTAAATTCTGCCCTATTTTTCGCGAAAAAGAAATCGTAAAACGCTATTGGCTCGTAAGTTATGCTATTTCCGGTCCATTTAGGGGCTATTACTATATTATCATAATCAAGGGAATCCGGAATCGCATTATCTTCATCTAAGAAATCGTTTAAAACAGGCCCATGCACTGTTTCTTTCACTTTAAATTCCACTGGATCTTTACCTTTTACGCGAATCTCATAATCTCTAGTTTTATATTCTTTTATCTGACCATTATGAATATAATGATTAGAGTCTATTTCCGTATAATAATACTAGTCTAATACGTCGTAATTGGTGTTGGTGAAACCCCAAGCTATATGTTCGGTATGTCCAACAATAACGAGTGGCACTCCTGGAAGTGTGAATCCATAGACATTTATATCATCATCTTCCGCTACTAAGTGTGCCTCGTACCAAATACCAGGCATCGTATGCGCCAGGTGCATATCATTACATAGAATCGGTTTGCCTGTGCTACTTTGTGTTCCATCACCAACCCAATTATTAGAACCCCCAATATTCTGTTTTTTTAGATTCATTAATTGCTTTTCTGATTCAATATTTTCAACATTGGTTAGAAAACGTGATATGGCATTTAACGCCGAAGAACTTGGTATAGAGGGGCCATATTTGAGGAGTGATTTTGTTGAATCGTGCATGCCATAATTTGGGCAAATTGGTATCTGTCCATAGAATTGCGATGGCCCATATAAATCGTTATATCCTTCACTGCCTAATGCCTCAAAATTGATCAATCTATACAAGTCATCGTAACCCCAGGTAAGCATATACGACATATACTTTGAGTAGCATAATGTATCTGTCATTGTCCACTCAGTTGGTTTAAAACCCAATATTGCGAATTCAATGGGGAGCTCGTTTTGGTGGGTATCTATATAATAATTAATTCCATTAATGTAAGATTGTAATTGATCCATAAGATCAATTTCACCTCTATCCTCTTTTTCTTTATACTCTTCAAGTGTTTTTTTCGCCCAATATTCCATCCCTAATGCTAGATTGTATTTATCGGATTCTAGCATCATCTCACCAGCAATTTCAGATAATCTTCCTCTGACAAGCCTTCTGACCATTTCCATTTGAAATAATCTATCTTGGGCATGGACATACCCCGACGCAAACATTAAATCCTCTTCGCCTGATCCGTAAATGTGAGGAATACCCCATACGTCCCTATAGACTGTAACCTCATCATCAAGCCCATCTATATAAAGTACTTCGTGCTCTGGAACCTCTCCTGGGACGTTCCATACACCATTACCTGGAAAAAGGATATTTCCAAGAGGAGCCACAGGAGCTCCAGTAAGCATTGCAATTAATGGAAGGGAAAAAACTGAGAAGGTTAATCCCGTAATAAATCCAAGGATAAGTAGTTTTTTAACAATTACTTTTTCTTGCTTTTTCATTTTAAAGATTAAAAAAATCTATGTGTTTTATTTATAACTCAAAATTTTATACTACTATTAGAAATACATTTAAAAACTTTTAAATTATATTTTTTGGCTTAAAATTAATTTATTGAATATTGAATTGAATATGAAAAAACTTTAAAGATATTGTTTATTAGCAATAATATTGAATTAGAATTAGAACGGTTTATTTCCTAATGGCAAGAAGTCAGTGGAGAAGCAGAAGAAAATTTACGGGAAAGAAATATAGACATTCGCGTAAAAAAAGAAAAAGAGAATTAGAAAGGCCTCCGATCAACACTGAAATTGGGACAGATCGAAGGAAAGAGCAACGAGTAATGGGAGGGAATCGTAAGTTAAAGTTGTTTTCTTCTGTTTTTGTAAATGTGACTGACCTTAATACCAATAAAACTTCGAAAGTGAAAATATTAAAATTTGAAAGCAACGAGGCATCGTTAGATTTGAATCGAAGACACATTCTTACACGGGGAGCTGTGGTTGAAACTGAACTTGGTAAAGCCAAGATTACTAGCCGTCCAGGTCAACACGGAGTTTTAAACGCAGTTTTAATATAAATCCTTCTTAAATAAGTTCTTATTTTACCTATATAAAAATCATTACTAAGAAAATCAAAACAATAGTAGATGATGTCTTAAAAAAATTCAAAGAGAAATATAATAGAACGAGTTTGTTGTATAGAGATCAGTTTCAAGATTTCAACGCGGAGTTAGAAATAGCATTAAAACACTGAAAACATTATTCCTGAATCTTTATATTTTTAACATTTGCTTTTTTACCTTCAATTATTTCTGTATTTTTACTTTCACAATGTTGACATTGAAACAATTGAAGGCCCGTGAGATATGATTCTTGGCTTAAGCTAACTTTTGAAATTTCACCACATTCTCGACATTTAATTTTTCCGGGGACAATCTCAATTATTAACTCTGCTCCTTCCGCAATTGAGCCATGTGTAGCCATTTTAAATGATTGTTTAAGTAACTCAGGCACAATTAATGTAAGCTCCCCGATTTCTAAATACACTTCAGAAATCTTTTTGGCATTATATTTAATCGCTGTAGCTTCAGCAACTTTGAATATCTGCATCGCAAAACCAAATTCATGCATGAATAGTTATCTTTAGCCTCGCATTTTTCTGATTTCTTTTGCTACTTCTAATATTACCTTAGATTTTTTCTTTCCTTTTGTATTAATGAGAACCCTTCCAGGATTTTCCCACCATGTTTTAGGATACTTATAATTTCCTTCTATTTCGACTTGATATCCCAATTTTTTTGCTGCTGCTGCGATTTCCTTATGAGTAACTTTATCAATGGCAAGTTTCACAGGAAGTCGCCTTCCATCACCTCTACTTCGTTTTGCATCAAAGTACTGAGGCCAAAAAATAAGAAATGGTTTCCTTGATCTCATAAAATATTGTGCTAAATTTTACTATTAAAATAAAAAACTCTCTAATAAATTTAAAAATTATTAGTATGAAAAATAAGATAAGATTTTTTATTTATTTCCTTTACTATCGTTTGAGACCATAGCAACTTTAGATGCTTCCAGAGAGAATGCAATCCGACGTTGATAAGGGTCGAGTTTATTGATTCCCCTGCGAGCTTTTAGCGTAAGTGCTTTAATATTTTTGGTCCGGTTTTGATATGCCTCATCTGAAAGCTCCATAAAATTAAGACACCCATAGAAGCAAAAATCGACACATTTTGGAGAACCTCCACATAAATCGCATTTGATCGCTTTCAGTCCATTGATAAAATCAAGGGCTCCAAACGGGCAGGCATCACCGCAAGCACCGCAATCAGTACACTTTTCTTGGTCCACCGCAACAAGTGGGTCCCCTTGTTGAGTTTTAGTCTTGAAAATAGCTCCTGTCGGGCATGCAGCCAAACACATTGCATCTTCACATTGTAAGCAGACAGCTGGTCTAGACCATCCTTCCAATCCATTGGTAACGACCCTTATCCGTGAACGGCTAGGAATAAACTCTCCTTCTTTGGAGCTAGAGCATGCCAATTCACACATATGGCATCCTGTGCATTTTTCCGATTGAATAGTTAATACTCTATTGCCCATAGTTAAATCCTTATGATTGGTTCAGTGTCAAATTCATATTTATCGATTATTTCTCGAGTTGGTATACCTTCGCTGTCCCAACCCCGGCATAAATAGTAATCCGTTCTCATTTTCAAAAAATTATCATTTCCAATAATTTTCCCAGCTGGTGGACCATCGGGAAGACTTT
>SDNM01000184.1 GCA_004524385.1 Promethearchaeota archaeon | reverse complement strand
CCCCATAACATATTAACTGGAATTACAGCCAATATGTAAGCTAGGAAGCCATATTTTTCTCCTTTGCGTACTTCATGAGAGATTCATGAAATTCTACGAAAGAAATCCCATGCCAGGAAGACTCCCCATATTATAAAAAATGATACTAATAAGATCATTCCAGCTGCATCTAATGCCATAATTCACATCTTTTTATTTTTTAATTTAATATAGTTTATATTATTATTATTAAATCTCACATATTTTTAAACTTTTAATTCTTCTATAGAGTATAATTCTAAAATGTTAGCTAACTATTAAATCTATTTCATCTAAAGCGACAAAATTTGTGAATCCCTCCTTTTATTTTGAGATTTTTTGAGAGGTTCGCTATTTCCTCGGGCTTTTAACATTTTTATTCGTTCTATTCCTCACACTATCTATTCGAATATTAAAATTCACCTTAACCTTTAAATTCGTAGAAAATATATTAATTACATGAAAGAGCAAGAAAAAAATGAGATTGAAGTGGAAATTCGTGAGCACTCCGACGCAGATTTCTTTCCCGAGAAGTGCCCAATTTGCAAGATGAGCAATCTTAAAAGATTCACCTATAAATTTAGGGAAATTCAAGATTTAGGCACACCCCTCATTTGTCGTCGCACCCATTACGAACGGGTATATTTTCAGTGTAAAGAGTGTAAAGAAATCTTTACTATAGAACATCCGCTCATCCCCATTGGTGCGAGATACATGCCCGGCGTAATAAAATATGCGGTGGCTAGAGTGTTGAAAAAAGGGGATTCCATTCGTAGGGTAACGCAGGATTTAAACGAGCTCCATTTGGTTAAAATATCAGAGACCACAGTCCAGAGATGGATAAACGAATATGGAGAAAAAGATAAGATCTCTACCGACTTAAGCGAAGAAGAGCCCCCTGATGATTTTTCAGGGTTTCTATCCCTGGATGGGACATTCAAGTCAGTGAAGGTAAAAAAAAACGACCAAAATCTGGTACCTTAAAACCGGGGTTACTCATTGCTACAGATTCGCAAAAGAAGAAAACCCTTGCTGGGGCTTTAGTTACGGGGGAGGATGAAAAAGAAACTGCCTTTTTATTAAAACAGCTAAAGAAATGGCTTCCTTCGGGAGTAAACTTCGTGACCCTCGATTTTTCCGGACGGATTGAGGCGGGCGTAAATGAAGTATTTCCGAACGTACTCCTTCAAAGATGCGTATTTCATACTATTCAATTGCTCACCAGAGGGCTTATTAAAGAATTTGCCAAAATAAAAAAAGAGCACCTCCTTGATCACATAGAAGAATGGTTGGTATTACGCAGAGATACACTCTCCATAGAAAAAAACGAGCAAGCGACCGAGATAACCCCATTTCAATTTAATGATGTGGATTTAGCTAAGCAAATTTACGTGCAATTAAGGAATTGTCTCTCTCATAACAATCCAAAGCAAATAGAACATGAGTTACATTCTTTTTTCTCAACCCCTCTATTTCATAACTGGGAGGGTAAGGAGGTGTTCATGGCTAAATACACTGATCTTTTTATCAATAAAAAGCTCAAATATAGTGTGAAAGGGATCAAGTATATTATCCCTAAAATCTATAAAGGATTTAGAGCCGCAATAAGAAAAATCCGCAAGGGACTCGAAAAATCTAAATCTCATTTCAATAAAGTTAAATATCTCATTTTAATGAACCCCATTAACATGAACCCATATCATCGTAAAAAGCTCCGCAAATATTTAAAAGAGTTCCCTTGGCTGCGCTCTTACAGGCAACTGCTTGTAAAATTCTATTATCAATTTCGCTTACCCCCTGAGAAGAGGTCATCGCTCAGCTTTTTATCACACTTTTTAACCGAAACCTCCCATTCATGGTTGAGAAGCGCCGTTCAAACATTAATAGAAAATGAAGAGAACGTGTTCCGATTTCAACACTTTCCCGAATTGTTCCCCAGAGTTAAATTCTCTAAATCCATTAAAGTTGTAAATGAGTCTGTAAACAAACTCGTGAATCAATTACATCAAACGCAATGTGGCATGCGCACGCTTGAAAATATACGAATGAGAGTCTCCCATCGGTTGAATTGCCCTATTATAATTTCACCAGCTTTGTTAGAGAAAATAAAATAAAGAACTAATAATTATGCATCATACTCCTTCTATAAAGGAATTTAAAAAAATAGGAATATTTTTTATAACAATTGATTTATAAATTAGTAATAATTTCCTCAAGCTCGGTTATCATAGTTTTTGCTGCGTTAACGTCATCAGATTCTGCAGAAAGAAGTATCGCATTTCTGTATAAAGAAATCTTTACCTGAGTAAAAATTTTTTGCTCCTTATCAATAATCTTTAACTCATTTATGATGTCATGATATTTAAAACCATTTTCCTCAACAACCTTTCTTAATTGATTGTGAAAATTTTCAATTATATCTTGAGAGACTGTAATTGATTTATTAATCTTTATCCCTTTAGGGAACCCTCTAGTTAATGAACTTAATAAATCCTCCTGAATCGTCATAATTTCAAGCAGCTTTAAGAGAATGAAGTTTCCATCGCTAAATGGAGCATATTCTGGAAAATAAAATTTTAATGTATCCGCTGCGGCAAAACACGCCCGTTCTTCTCTAATTTGCCTTGAAATCTCTCCAGGATCATTTTGAACTTCCTTTAATGGATATCCAGATTCTTTGATAAATTCTTTTGCGGTTGAAGAAATTGTAGGAGTAGTTATAATGGTATTTGATTTAGATTTTGTTATTCTTTCGTCGTAGGATATAAATAGCATTAGTAAATCTTCAAAATTTATTTCTAATCCACTTTCGTCTAATACTAGAATTCTGGAACCATCGACATCAAAACATACACCAAGATGACTGTTGGATGCTTTCACTATATCTGCACAGTTTCTAATAGTATGAATGTTAGGAACTGGATTACTCGATCTCTGACGATAATGTGTATTTAATGCAATAACCTCTACCCCAATCTCATTTAATAACAATGGCGTAATCTTACCGCTAGGACCATAAGAACAATCAACTACAATCTTAAGATCCTCCTTTCGTATTCTTTTCTTGTTAACAAATTGCTGTAAAGATTTAATATAAATTTCTTTAGTCTGAGGGATTGAGGTTATTTGACCTATTTCATTTGGATCTACTCTACGTATTTGTTCGGGGTAATTATTATAAGCATTAATTATTTTTTGAATTTCTAAAGAAGATAATTCAATCCCCCCTGCATCAACAAATCTCACTCCAACATCTTCACTATATAAATGTCCTGCCGAAAAATAAGCACCACCACTCGCTCCAAATCTCCTTATTGTGAATTGTAATAAAGGATATGCACAATCTGATAAATTTAATAGATTTACACCAGTACTCATGCAACCTGACGTATATCCTCTCTTAAGCATTCTAGAATCATTATGATAATCCCTCCCCATGACTATAGATTCGTTTTGCTTAAATAAACTGCCATGAATTGAACCAATACTACTTGCTATCTCTGGCGTGAACACAAAATTAGCTCTTCCGATGATCCGTCCGTTCTTTGTAAGTTCTTTAAGATTTTCAACCATTTAATCAAATATTTCTATTTTCTTTTCAATTTCAATTGGATAAGTATTATTAATTGCATATAGTTTAAGTTCTTAAATTTTTCTATTTTAAAAAAAAAAGAAAATCTCCCTGTATTTAAGAAATCAAATGTTTAATGAAAAATCCAATTTTGAATTAGTTAAATCGATTAATTGTGTTTTTTCTAGAGATTTTTGGCATGTGGCAAAATTATTAAGAAATTACGTATTTTTGTTTTTATGCCAGAGATATTGGGCTCATTTTGTCTTGTATTACATTCTCACCTTCCCTGGGTCTTGGGACACGGTATTTGGCCACATGGTACTAGTTGGGTAAATGAAGCTGCTGCAGAGACATATATCCCCCTGCTTCAAGAATTATATAAATTGATTGATGATGATTATCATCCTAAATTAACTATTGGACTCACACCAGTATTATGTGAAATGCTTAGACACCCCTCTTTCATTAATGGGTTCCTCGACTACTTAGACGAGAAAGTAGGGGCTGCTCTCCATGATTTTGACGATTTTACGAAAAATAAATACGAGGAAGGAAGGATTAGACTTACGAAATGGTGGGAGGAATTCTTCGAACGAACAAGAGATGATTTTCTTCATAGATTTAATAGAGATATCATTGGTGCTTTTAAAAAACTCCAAGATATGGATTTGATCGATATTATCACATGTGGTGCTACTCATGGATATTGCCCGTTATTATCTAAAGATACTTCAATTGATGCTCAATTTAAAACGGCAGTTGATAATTATAAACATCATTTTGGGAGGGTACCTACAGGAGTTTGGCTTCCAGAATGTGGGTATCGTCCTGGGTATCGATGGAAAAACCCTAT
>SDNM01000183.1 GCA_004524385.1 Promethearchaeota archaeon | reverse complement strand
ATCTATAACTTTATTTTTTAAGATATTAACTGTGATTTTAAGATTTTCTTCAAAATTTCCCGCTAATATATCATTTAAAGAACCATCAGGAATTCCAAAATCTTCATTCGTAATAGCATAGCTCTCAATTTTTCCATTATTAACTTCTGTGATATAATTTATTCCTACTGGTGCTATTTCATCAATACCATATGAATTATGAACTGTAAAAACATGTTTTGCACCCAAGCCGTTTAGTACCTTGGCCATAATAGGAGTTAAATCTTTTTGAAATACGCCTAAAACATGGCATTTGGCATTCGCTGGATTTGTTAATGGTCCAAGTATATTAAACACAGTTCTTAATTTTAGAGCCCTTCTAGTAGGCATAGCATATTTCATCGCTGGATGAAATAAAGGCGCAAACATAAATCCAATACCTACTTTTTCAATACAATTTTTAACTTCTTCAGGAGGTAAATCAATTTTCACCCCTAACCCTTCCAATAAATCTGCACTACCACATGTACTAGTTACAGCACGATTCCCGTGTTTCGCAACGGGTATTCCAGCTCCTGCAACAACTAAGGCCGAAATTGTACTAATGTTGAATGTTTTAATTTTATCTCCTCCCGTTCCACAAGTATCTAATAAATCTCCCTTTATTTTAGGTTCAATTTGGTTTGCAAATTCTCTCATTATTAGAGCAAACCCTGTGATTTCATCAACAGACTCTCCCTTCATAGCTAAACCTGTTAAAAATGCTCCTAATTGAGCGTCTTGTACCTTACCGGACATTATCTCTCTCATTATATTTTCTGCTTCTTCACTTGTTAAGCTTACTTTTTGAGTTATTTTTTTCAAACCATCAACTATTTTTTCTGCAGACATTTTTATTCAATCTTTTGATAATTTTTTGTTTTTAAATTTTAACAGAATTTCTAATATTGTAGAAAACCCCTTTATTCTTTACAATTCAAACAGAAAATTTTTAGAATTATAAATAGATAAAAGCAAGAAATTCTAAAATAAATAAAGCCATTGCGCACGCTCTATGCGTGCCAACAACAAATACAAAACCAAGTTGATGAAAGACCTTCTAAGTTTTTTCTAATCATTTTTCTTTTCCATTTACTTGATTTTGAATATTATATATTATTATTTATTTATTATTTATAAAGAATAGGTTTTTCATTGAAAGAATTTTTCTTAGGATAGTAATAAATTCTTAAAAGAAAAAGAACCTTATATATTTCAGAAAAAAAAATTAGATTAGATTGAAATGTCATTAATTGTAGACCATTTAAAAGAGGCGATAAAAGGAGAAACCAATGCTAAATTAAAATACGTACTCTTCGCTGAACAGGCAGAAAAAGAGAATTACCCTGAAATAGCTCATTTATTTAGAGCAATATCCTCTGCAGAAAGTATACATATAAAGAATCATACACAAGCACTAGCAAAAATTACCAATTCTGAAGTTAATATATATGAAATCGTTAAAATCAATGATGATGAGCTAAAAAAACAAGTTAAAGATACAAGAAATAACCTTATTCAAGCAATAGCAGGAGAGACTTTTGAATTCAAAGAAATGTATAAAAGTTTTATAAAAGACGCTAAAAGAGAAGATCTTTATTTAGCAGAATTCTCATTTGATTTAGCAAGAAAAGCTGAAATAGTTCATAGTAAATTATATATTCAATATCTAAAAAAACTTGACAAAAAGGAAAATATTGAACCAATTGAAATAAATGTATGCTCTATTTGTGGAAATGTTGTATTAGGCGAAGCTCCAAAAACTTGTCCTAATTGTGATCATGAAAAAAAATTTTTCAAAAAGATTGATTGAATTTATTTACAACCCAGATATGAACTGCTCAAGCCATAATCCAATTGAGTAAGAACATATAAAAGCAATAGTACCAATAATTATCATTTCTAATGCACCCTTCCACCTCGTCTCACCTGTGATTTTTGTTTTTAGCGAACCTACAGCTGCAAGCATAGAGAAAGAAATTATTGAACTTATAATTAATGATATAATTCCCAAATTTAAAAAGTAAGGAAATAACGGAATAAAGGCTCCAAAAATAAAAGAAAAAAATGTTAATATTGCTCCTAATACAGGATTTTCAGGTTCTTCCAATCCTAATTCACTTTTTAAGAGGAAATTAAGCCAAGTTTCTTTATTTGAAGTTATTGTGTCTACACAGGAATTTAAAGTATCTCCTTTTAATCCCATCTCCTCAAACATTTCTTTTACTTCCATTTTTTCTTCCTCTGGAAATAATTCGATTTCAGCGGCTTCTTTCTTCATCTCATTTTTAATATAATTATACTCTGATTTTGAAGAAACATATTCTCCTAAACCCATTGATATTGCCCCTGAAACCATAGCTGCAATACCTGCAAGGATTACAATCGCATTTCCTTTCGCAATGGTGGCGGCTGCTATACCAACGAGGAGAGTAAATGTTGAAATCAAACCATCATTCAATCCTAAGATAATGCTACGAATACGACCTCCTCCTGCTATATGTTCTTCTTCTCTGCTTCTCATCATCATTAACAACCTCTTAAATATTAATCCTTATTTCCCATATATCTTGAGTTTCTAATTAATTATTCTCTTTCAAAGAATAATTCATAAAATAGTTCATTTTCTCCCGGTTCAGGAGGAGTGATTTTTGTTCCAAGTCTTTGAAATAGATGTATAGTAGATTTATTTTGAATATGAATCGTTCCATAAAAACCTTTAATTCCTTTTTCTTTAGCAATTATGATTAAGTGATTTAAAAGGTAGGAACCGATACCATGCCCACGCCATTCACTACTCACGATGAAACTAAATTCTGCCATGTTATTTCTTGGATTGAAATAATATGTTGCATTTCCAATCATTTTTTGATTTGAAAGATCTCCGATAAACGCTCCAATCGAAAATACGTCATTATAATCAATATTTACTTCGGTTTGAGTTTTTGAATGAGTAAAATCTTTTTTAATTTCAAAAAATCGTAAGTATCGATCTTTTTCATCTAATGAATAATATAACTCTCTTAAAAGAGGTTCATCAGTAGTTTTTACAGGACGAATGATAATTTTCTCGTTTTGTTTCGACCTAAAATAGGTCTCGTATTGTTTTGGGTAAATACAAATTTCTCCATCCTCATCACAGCATAACATTTGGTCAGAATAAATATAATTTAATTTTTTAGCTTCCTCTAATAATTGTTGCCTAAACTTAGGATGCGCTATACAGATTAGTTCAAGGGCTCGATCGCGTATAGTTTTCCCGTGTAAATGCGCAACACCCCATTCGGTTATAATATAATAGACATCTCCACGAGATAACATTACTCCAGCACCTTCATCTAAATGGGGCACAATTCGGGATTTTTTACCATCTCTTGTTGTTGAAGGTAATATTATAATGGGTTTGCCTCCTTTAGAAAACGCAGCACCTCTCATAAAATCAATAGTTTCTCCCAATCCTGAATAAAAAGTATATCCTTCTGTTGAAGCATTAACTTGTCCAGTTAAATCAATCTGTCTAGCAGAATTAATTGAAACTAAGTTCTCATTTTTTCCAATAAATCGGGGATCGCAAACCTGATCTGATGGATAGAATTCAATGAAAGGATTTGTGTTAATAAAATCATACAATTTTTTAGTTCCTAATGCGAAACTAGTAATAATCTTTCCTGGAAAGAGATTCTTTTTTCTACATGTTAACACACCCTTTTCAATTAAGGGAATGATATTATCCGTAATATAGTGAGAGTGCATTCCTAAATCTTTTTTGTCTCCCAGATGTTTTAGTACGCTATTCGGTAAATCTCCAAAACCAACGTGAATAGTTGATTTATTTTGAACTAAATTAGCTACATTTTGTCCTATTCTTTCAGCAATCTCATCAGGTTGATCAAAATGATATTCTATTAAGGGTGTATCATTAAAAACAAAATAATTAATTTCTTTTATATGAATAAAACTATCTCCAAGGGTTCTCGGCATTTGAGGATTTATTTCAGCAATAGTTAAATATGCTGATTGAGAGATAGGTTTTGTTATATCTACATTTATTCCAAAAGAGCAAAATCCATAAGGATCTGGAGGTGTGACTTGAATAAGAGCTACATCAATATGTTTTCGTCCAGAAAGAATTAAAGAAGGAATTTCGCTAGCATAAATAGGAGTATAATCTGCCTTTCCTTTGTTAATTTCCTCTCTTAGATTAGCTCCTATGAAAAGGGTATTATGTCTAAAAAGATCTTCGGCGTTTTTATCAAAGTATTTTTCAGGACCAATATCTAAAAAGTGAAGGATTTCTGTGTCTATTAGCCTTACAGCTTGTTTTATTAATTCGGTAATTAATGCCTGTGGTTTCGAACACCCAGTACCAATAAATACTCTATTTCCCGGAATGATCATTTTAATTGCTTCTTCAGCAGTAATTTCCTTGTCT
>SDNM01000182.1 GCA_004524385.1 Promethearchaeota archaeon | reverse complement strand
TGAAATTAACCACATCGCTCCCTCATATCTTCCTTTTTGGAATAGAATAAATCTAAACATCGACTTTTTTCTAATTAAATTTCATCCTGCCTTAAAAGAATCTCAAGTTAGAAAAATTTTTGAAAACCTTCCGTTTTTTTACAATTGGAAGTTATCAATAAACAGTTTCGCAATAGAGGTGTCTGGACGATTTCTCATTCCGGTATACTATCTAGACGATTTATATAATTTTTTTAACAGACTTGAAAATAATTTTTTTATAATAGGAAAAAGATATATATCTCTTGATTCTGCTGCAAATAACTTAAATCTTAACTATTTTCGGGAATTCTACAAAAAGGGTAGGATTATTAATCCTAATCATCCTCAATATGAAAAAAAATATGAAATTCACTTTAAAAACAAATTTGGTAAATTTTCTGAGTTTAAAAAGCGTAATATATTAGAATTTATTATTCTTAATAGAGTAGGTTATTATTCACCTAGCGGGTTTGGTTTCGATAGAAGCTCTGAGACAACCAGAAAGATTAAATCTGATTTATTTAAGATGTTAACACATCAAGAAGTTCAAATTAGAAAATTAAAAAGTAATTTCGCAAAATTTCAGAGTGATCCAGAATTAAAGAAAGATTTCTTGGGTTTCTTAGAAATGAATAAGAATTTAGGGTTTTTCTATATTAGAGAATCATTAGAAAACCTATTAATTTGCTTGATACCTATATTAAACATTTTAAAAAAGAATCCTAGCATTATAAACGAGTCTCAGCTACAAAAATACATAAAGAGTAAAGCAGTTTATCAATTAATAGAAAAAAATATCATTTTTCAAAATAAAAACCTAAATAGAATTATTTTCAGAGATTTAATTCCAATCGCTTTCAATAGCATAAGCAAATTTAACAAAGAAATTAAAAAATATCGGAAATATGTAAAATTCTTGGAATATTGTGATAAATTAAAAATATTTAATCTTGAATCTATAAGAAAAATAATCGAAAATGAGGAATTTATTAATAAAATTTACAATACTAAAGTAAAGAAATTAAAGAAAATTCATAAAAACTTTAAACTTCAAAATATTAAAAGCGACGATATTGAAAGTGCTTTAGATTCTATGGTGTCAGAAAAATATCCTATACTTAAACCATTCATAATAAATACAATAAACACAACCAATTTTGCGAAATATTTTGTTGAATTAGTTCTAAAATATAATTCCGAAAATCAACAAATTATCAATAATCTCTTTAAATATTTTCCAAGAATAAATGAACGCTTAGGAGTCGATATTAATAGTATGGAAAAATTAAAGGTACTACAATTCTATATACCGGTTTTGGATATGTCTGAAAAAGAGTTATTTATCTCGATTATGAATAGCTTATTTGGAAAGAGTCTTATAAATCTAAATAGATATTTTTTTGATGGGTTCATTATCCCTGGCACTAGTCAGGGATCTGGAAATTTTGAGGAATATTATGACCCTGAAGAACAAGATTGGTTTTATACTAAAGATTTTTTTGAACAATTTTATAAATATATTAAAAATATTCTTGGAGTCAGATTAGAACCGATACAAGAAACTCCGATGGTAAACCAGGATATCTTCTGGGCTTCTAACAAAAATCTAGATAAATTGGTCAATCAAGTGGATGAGAGGGTTAGACATGAACATAATGAATTCAATATAAAAGATTTAGAAAATTTAACTAAATTTCACGCTAATCTTCAAGAAATTATTAAAGACGACCAATTTAAGCAATTTAAAGAAAAGAAGTTCTTTAAAAATTACGTGAAATCGATAAAATTCGAAAGTCATCTCAGTAATTTTGGTCTTGCACGATACTTCCTTTATGTCCGTCCTACTGATATGAATGAAATAGATTTTCGCCTTTTATTCGCTAACACATTTTATAAAGTAAAATATCTTGCAAAAATAGACAATATTCCCTCTCTATTTATAAGTTATTTATTTCCATATCGAAATCCAAATATGGCCTACTTAAATTGGTTAAGTAGATCAAAGAAAATAATAAGTGAATATTGCATCTTTTTTATAAAAAAAGTCTATACTCTATTTCACTTTGACTATAATTTAAGTTCGGAAGGCTGGAATTTAAAGGTTAACAATTTTAAGAATTATATGCAAAAAGTTCTCTTCGAGCCTGAATTTAAAGACCAAATTTTAGGAAATAAAGCATACAATTTAGATATCACGGATTATTATGATCCAGAAACCGCTCTCTTTCAGAATTTAACGGAAGTTCATGGTTATAAAAAAATTGATATAAAATCTGTATTAGGAGGAAGAAATTATTCCCTCATAGAAAAAGTCTTAACTTTACATAAAAATAAGGTTATTTATCCTTACATAAAATTAAAGAATCTGGACTTTATAGAAAAAATTTATATTATTTTACCTTCTATTAAAAAAGAATTAATCGATATTATTGTAAAGATCTTTAGCTTCTTTAATTATGGTTTTATCTATGAAATTGAAGGAGAATATTTTATTCATGGATTACTCGAAAAAAAAAAGTTTGATTATGGTCTAATGATTAATTTATATCTACCAATAACGGAATTTGGAAAACTTCAAAAAATATTTGGTCTATTATTTCAATATTTGGGAATAAAAAAATATTTGATATTGAACGATATGATTAACGGAACCAATTTACTTAAGGCTGTCTATGGGAATTTGGACTTTCTAAAGTCGTATAATCCGTTGAATGGTTTAATATGGAACAAGAGGGATAAAAAATGGATGAATCATAAATTATTTAATGAAATGTTTGAGCCCCAATATCCGGAGTTGCGCTAAATATTTAGTAACTATTCATATATATTTGAATTAATAGTCTATTACCTGTGTTATTCTGACTATGGTTAATAAAAATTTTATAAAATAAATCGGATATTAGATTAAATCGCTTATTGGATGGTTTTTCTTTTCTAGTTTTCCTTTTTCATTAAAGCTGATATTTTTTCTTTTTTTCTCTTTTCTTCGAGCCACTCTTTAAAACCCTTCGTTAGCTTGCCATGCCATATATGGTGCCTCCCGCCACTCTGTTTCTTAAATTCTTTAGTCTCTTCAATAGTGAATTTTATCCCACTTATTTCTATAAATTTTTCTTCTACAGCTTTCTCCTCCACTTCAACTTTTTCTTCAGTCACTTCTTCTACAGCTTTCTGCTCCACTTCAATTTTTTCTTCAGTCACTTCTTCTACAGCTTTCTGCTCCACTTCCTCTAAATCTATTGTCATTTCATATTTTTCTCCCGTTACTTCTTCCAACGCACTCATAATATCTTCAAGATCTTCTCTTTTTCTAACAGGTATCATTTCTAAAATTTTATCTTCAGAACTCTCTTCTTCTATCTTTTTTTGAGCCTTTTCATATGCGATTCTCTTTGCTAATTTTTCTTCCCTTTTCCTTTTTATTTCTTTAATTGCATCAGAATAATTGTCCTTAAAATATTTTACAGCTAGATTAATCACATCTGAAACATTTTCCCAATTTTGATCTTTAAGAACTTTATTTGTCCAGTGAAATAAATCCAAGTTTAAATTTATAGTAATGACCTTTCCTTCAGAAACTACGTCTGACGTTAAGAATTTCAAAATATTAGCAATTAATAAATTATTATCAAAAGCCGAAAACCCATATTCCCTTCCTAATGAAGAAAACATGCTCAAATTTCCAATAGCAACAACTTTTCCTTCGTAATATTCAACTACTACCAATAATGGAATTTTTGGGCTATCTTCTTCAAACCAATCTTTTCCATCGTAAACCCTATGCCATGTATTTAATCCGCCATTTGCGACTATCTCAACTTTAATATCTTCATTATCTTCAAGAAACTCTAATGCTTTAACCGAACAGGCAGAAGAAAACACGAGTTTTTTGACTTGATCAGTTATAATGTGAGGTGTAATATTGGTTATTAGAGGTCTTCTTTGAAGGTTAAGATAATTCATGCTATCTTCAACAGTATCAGATACGAACTCAAATCTAAAAAATTTTGTAAGCTCATTTAAATTTGTTCTATTTGTGTGATCCCCTCCCATTGAGCTCAATAGTAAAAGATTTCCGCCTTGGTTTACATATTTTTCTAAAACTTCGATTTCTTTATCCGATAACTTAGAATTATTAGGAGAGGATAGAATAATGCAATCATATTGTTCTAATTTTTTTAAAGAATCAAATCCCGCTTGGATTTTCCCGAGCTTATAACCCGAAGTGAATAAAAAGTTTGTGAAATCTTGAAAACTTGAAGACTCTACTATTAATTTGTTGTTATGGCTGTAATCAAGAGCTATTGTTCCTCTAGTTCCTTTTTTTTCCATATTAACCTATATTTTTGTTAATTTTATTATATTCTGATTTATAATATTTTTTTATTTTGATCTTTTTATACTATCAATTATTTTCAATAATTTAAGAATT
>SDNM01000181.1 GCA_004524385.1 Promethearchaeota archaeon | reverse complement strand
AGTTTAGTAACATGTTCAAATGTTCTCAAAGTAATGAAAGGAATTAAAGATAGAGGGGGAGAAATATATATAATCGACCCGCGTAGAAATGAAACTGCAAAAATTCTCACAAAAAAGAATGATGGACATCACATCCCAATTTTTCCAGATACAGATATATATTTTCTCTTATCAATGATTAATTTCATTCTGTCAGAGAATTTAGAGGATAAAAATTATCTTAATCGAAATAGTTCTAATTATGAAAATTTAAGGGAACTCGTTAAATTTTTTACTCCTAAACTTGCCGAGAAAATTTGCAAAATACCTTCCGAGACGA
Organism: Promethearchaeota archaeon; assembly: GCA_004524385.1. Classification (GTDB taxonomy): domain Archaea; phylum Asgardarchaeota; class Lokiarchaeia; order Sigyniarchaeales; family SOKP01; genus LW40-45. The sequence goes on along the minus strand of SDNM01000181.1, from coordinate 4,148 downwards.
TTTATGAACTTTCTCGAAAATTCGCAAAAACTAAGAAAGCGGTTATCTATGGAAGGTTGGGGACCTGCTTATCTACATTTAGCACTCTAAATGCTTGGGCAATTGATGTTTTAAATATCATTGCTGGTAAACTAGACAGACCAGGCGGAGCGATTTTTGGAAAAAATGTAATCAATATAGCGAATTTAGGAAAAATAGTAGGTATGGGTGCTTTTGATACTTACAGGAGTCGTATTGGAAATTATCCAGAGGTTATGGGTGCGTTTCCTCTCAGTGTTTTAGCCAGAGAGATTTTAATTGAAAAAAATCCTGTTAGAGCATTAATTATTTCGGGAGGAAATCCAATTTTAAGTGCTCCTAATTCAAACGAGTTTAGAAGAGCTTTAGAAAAACTAGAATTATGTGTTGTTTTAGACTTTTATAATAATGAAACAGCAGAATTCGCTGCGAATTATATACTACCTACGAGAACCCCGATGGAAAATTCTAACACTCCGGTGTATCACCTTAATTATCAAATTTTTCCACATGTGGAATACAATCATGCTCTAATAACCCCTGATAAGCATGGTCCAAAAGCAGAATGGGAAATTCTTTTGAGTTTATCAAGATTGATGAAAGTTCCGATGTTTGGAAATCGTATTTTAAATTTAATTCCAAAAATTTATAAGCTTTTTAGGAAAGAATTTCATCCCGAATTTTTTATAAAATTATTTCTGTTTCTCGGGCAAGTTATCGAAAAAAAAATTCCGCACTTAAGTTCTGGAACATTAAGCGTTAAGAAATTAAGGAATAATGAAACAATATTATTAGGAGATAATGAATATGGAGTTCTCAAGAAATATGTACAAACAAAAAACAAAAAAATTACTTTATTAAATCCTTTAATCGAGGAACAAATAAAATTGTGTAAAAACTCATATAATAAAAAAATTGAGGATATAAAACATATTGAGGCTCAAATCAACGAGTTTGTAGTTATTGGTAGGCGTAATCTGAAGACCATGAATTCCTGGATGCACAATATCGAAAAATTATGGCGAAATAAACAAGAACCTCAATTATTAATAAATTCTCAAGACGCATCTCGATTAAATTTAAATGAAAATGATTTGGTGATTCTTCAAAACGAATTTGGTTCTATTAAAATTCCAGTGTCCCCCACTGATGATATAATGTCTGGAGTTGTATGTTATCCTCACGGTTGGGGGCATAAGAACTCGTATCTTTCTTATGCTAATCAGCATCCAGGTGAGAACATTAATGTTTTAACCAATTCATCCAAATTAGATAAATTATCTGGTATGCCCGTATTAAATGGATATAAGGTTTATCTAAAAAAAATTCAATGAATATTAAAGGAACTTTTTTTTCTTATTCTTATTTGTGTTAGAAAGAATCTATAAGTTCTGAAATCGCTCCCTTTCTTCTCTTTCTTTCACAGAGATTTCCCTTTCACTAAGTCTTTCATATTTAATTAATGCATCCTCGATGGCCTTTACTTCTGCTCTTGTTTCAATATTAAATTCTTTTAGATTTTCGAGAATTTTTTTATCTCCTAAACCTTTATGATGAAATTCTTTGAATTTCTCAATAGTATTCTTATGATAAAAAATATAACTTCTATTTAAAAATAAAATTAGCCATTTTTTTTCTTTCCTCCAAAACTGCCATTCCTCCCTTTTTGTTTGTTTTTGCGACAATTCAAACATTTTATCTTGGACAGATCGCAGAGAACGACCAAGTTTTTTCGCAATAGTTTTATCTTCGATCCTGTAATACTTTTTCATAAATCTTTTTAATTTTTTCGATTTATAAAATCTCGTTATATACGAGAAAATAAGCAACACCATAGCAATAATTGTTACGACAATTGCGGGTGTAAGATTTTCTGCGATAACCCAACCAGCATAAGCAATTATAAGGATAAGTAAAATCAGCAATATAAACCATTTTCTTCCGATTGATTTGAAAAATATTCTTATTTTACTAGGCATGATTGAAAAAAGTGATGGATTAAATTAAAATAATTATAATAATTACCACAAAAGTTAAAGCGCTTCCGGGTTCGGATGGGACCGGGTATTTTCCAAGATTCCCATGACCGTAAACGAATTTTCGCTTGCGGCGCGAAGTGCGCAATCAATTTACAGTTTGACAGTTCCCACAGATCGCAACTGCAGTACTATTGTCAACGAAATCAAGTTTAACTTCCGGCGCGTGCCTAATTGCCACCAACTTTTATGGCTGTATCCGTAATATAGTAGCATTTTACTATTTCATAGTAAATGCTTGCTTATATGATTTAGACTAAAAATGGTAATAAAGGTTAATAATTAAATTTTTTCAAAAAAAGATCAAACTTAAAAGGAATCATTTCGTGAGTGTAATCGAGTATTATACTATAATTAATAGTAAAAGAGGTTGAATGATACCAATATTTAATTAATACTTTTATAGTAATTATTGGTAGAGCGCAGTAAATTATTCTAACCGAAATAATTTATACTTATAATTCTTAAATCCTTTATAGGTTATAAAGATCGAAATCCCTGTTATACTTATAATAGCTATTGACATTGTAATAAGGATATAATCCATCATTGGCGTTGGTATTGTAAATTCAAAGCTATCATCATCTAATATATAATAATTGTCAGCCCAATCTCTTGCTATTATTAGAAATGAGTGTTTACCTGGCTCTAAGTTATGAATCGTGTGTTTATATAAATTATCTTCATCGTCCCGAAAGCTATTTAACATTCTGTAATATGAATATTCATCGAAATCATCATCTTCAGATTGTAATAAAAATACGCTTTCAAGACCAGATTGTAAATCGTATGAATTGGCCTCAAAACAAACATTATCAGAAACCGTAGGCTCATCAGGACTACAATCTTCATCGCTAATTTCTGGTGCTAAATTGTCCGGAAGTGTAGAAAAATTAAAGTAAGATGGAATTAAATTATGCCCTGTTATTGTAACATTGTATTTTTCACCCGCTTGAGCGGGAAGGCGAAAATTGACTTTTCCATTAATATCAGCATATGCTGTATAATATTTTCCATCTTCAGTTCTGAGATGTACTCGTGCGTAAGGAACCGCTTTACCATTATTATTTCTAATTACTGTTGAAACCATTTGTGCCTCGAAAAAATTTCCTTTAAAGGGATTTGAGGCATTTATAGGAACATCAGTATAAATATCAACTTCTGGATCACCTAAAAGATTATATGTTAATAAATTTTTTCGCTCAGGTTCGTCATAATCTTCAATATTGACACGCCTATTTTTAAAATAATCACTATTCATATAAGCAACTTTCGAGTCATACAGAGCTCTGCCTTGCTGGAATTTTTTATTTTGAAAGAATTCTTCCCAGAATAATTTAGCATTTGCTCTATTCATGATTTCAAGAGCAAGATCATTTGGAAGATACCAGGTTACCCTTAACCCACCAATGTATCCAATTGCACCTGAATTCGCTCTTTTTATCAAAATCTCTCCAATGCTATTATTATTCTTGTCGTATGTAGATGTTGAACACGCATCAGCATATATTAACGATGGCATATTTTTATTATTACTTTTTTCAGCATCATCTTTTTCATATATAGGAGATACATCTTTATCTTCATAAATTGAAGGTGCACCATGGCCCGCAAATATTATTGTAGAATAACCTGAAGTTAGAGAGTTATTGAAATTATTGTGAGTGAGTGCTGACCAAGTCCCTGGAGGAGTATAAAATGCAGCGTTAAAATTAACTAAATGAGTAAAATTCATTTCTTTTTGGGTATAATGTTGCCATACATATGTTGTTAAACGAGCTTCATCTTCTCCATCAGGATCTTTTGAGTAAGGTTTATCAGAAATACCTCCTGCTAATAACATTCTATTCATCCAGTCTCCTTTAAATGGGTCAATTTCATATTTAAGAGTTTTATTGACCATTTTACCTAGTTCTATTGCGTTTCCTGCAGGAAGCCGGCCTACATATACTTCTGGTGTCCACTCTATCTCGTCTTGAGTGCCAGTCTTAAATGGTGATTCTCCAAAAATATTATTTCCATTATAATCCCATGTGCCTGATAAATCTGCATAATAGTAATCAGTTGGTTTATAGACATCATTACCTACAACCT
>SDNM01000180.1 GCA_004524385.1 Promethearchaeota archaeon | reverse complement strand
TTCTCTAATTAAACCAAAAGAAGTTGTTAACTATGTTAAATTAAAAGGCTTAGATGGATTCGCAATAACGGATCATCAAACTTTAAGAGGTTATAAGTTTTCAAAAGAAATAGGTCGTAATAAAGATATTATTGTTATCCCAGGTATGGAAATTAATACCCATATTGGAGAAATTTTAATACTATTTATTGAAGATGATATTAAATTTAATGATAATAATTTTAATACTATTGTCGAGAAAGTAAAAGATAATAATGGCCTAATCGTAATCCCTCATCCTTTTGATTTTTTGAGAAATAATAGGCTAAAAATGAATCTCTTAAATGATAATATTATCAATAAATTTATTGATGGTATAGAAATTATAAATTCACGAATTATTTTTAAAAAAAGTGTTACCAAAGCAAAGAATTTTAATAAAAAATATAAATTATTTGAAACCGGCGGCTCTGATGCTCATACATTAAAGGAAATTGGAAATGGCTACACTTTAATTCGAGATGCAGATAAATCTTTCGAAAGTATTAAAAATTCCCTATTAGAAAAAAAATCAAGGAGTATGGGAGTGCTTTCAAATCCTCTTGTCCATGTTAAAACCGTGTTCAATAAAATAAAAAAAGGACTCTACTTTTGATATAGTTATGCCAGAAAAACCTCAAATATTTGTATTAAAAACCTCTCCAAAAACAGTTCTAGAGGACTATACAAAATTAATGCACATGGCCGAATATCAAAAACATTTTCCAAAAGATCTCCAGACGCTAATCAAACTCAACCTTAGTTGGTCTAAATTCTTTCCTTCATGTTCTAGCCCACCATGGCAAGTAGAAGGCGTTCTAAAAGCTATGATAGAAGATGGTTATGATCCAAATAAGCTTTTTACAGCAGAAAATCGCACCGTTGTAACTAACATCGCGAAAGGTCTAGAAGGTAATAAATGGAAACCAATAATTAAAAAATACGGCACCTGGTTTGTGCCTTTAACTAGAATCCCCTTCATACCTTATAATGATCAGTTAAGATCAAAATTTGAATCATTGAAAGATAAAGAATTACACGTTTTAGATTCAAAAATTTTTCCAAAAGGATTTAGAATTCCGGAATTTTATATAGGAAAACCAATAATTCATTTACCTACTATGAAGACTCATGGCCATACGGGAGCTATTGGTGGCTCTTTAAAAGATACAAGAGATGAGATGAAAAACGGTGGAATTACATGTGCGATGAAAAATGCATTTGGTGGGCTTTTGACAAAAAGACGTCATTTTAGTCATCAATATATATCCGAAGTATTAGTTGATCTACTAATTATTCAAAAACAGATACATCCTGAAATAATGGCAATTGTAGATGGAACTGTTTGCGGTGATAGTGCTGGTCCAAGAACAATGATTCCACGAATTAAGAATTATTTACTTGCGGGATATGACCAGGTTGCTGTTGATGCAGTTGTTGCAAAAATGTTAGGTTTTGATCCCCTTAAGTTACCCGCTATAAAAATTGCCCATGATGAGGGTTTAGGCTGCGGGGACTTTAAACAAATTGAAATAATTGGGGAAGACCTATCTGAGGTTAATTGGAAATTTAAAGTAAAACGGAGTTTAGTAATTTGGGGTGATCAGATGGTAAGAAAAGGAAAATTATCATTTTTGCATCCGTTGATGCATAATAAGCTTTTTATGGCTTTACCTATTTTAGGCTCACTCGTTTATCATGATATGTTTTGGTACCCAACTATCGGTAAAAAAAGGATCAAACGATTTTTGAAGACGAGTTGGGGGGAGATGTTTCTAAATTATCCAGCGAAAACTCAAGGCGTAATTAACAAACAGAATTAATCTAATAATTTATTTAGCCATTCCGAGTAATCAAAATCTAACTTTATCTTATCAATTCTATAATGAATTAAAAATTCAATTGAACCTCCTTTCCCTAAAAGGGGAGATTTTATTATTCCATAAGGAAAAAAAAGATTTCTTTTACTCCAATCCAATAATTCAATTAAAATCTTATAGATCTTTTCTGGATCAAGGATAATTTTAAAAGTACTTTCCTGATGGAAATCAGTTTCAAATAATGGTTTTACTAAGACAACAATATCTCCCCCTCTTTTCAAATAATTCTTTATATTTGGTAGAATCTCCCTCAAAGAGGCAAAAGTTATATCAATTGTGCAAACATCGACTTTTTCTTCTAATTTATTTAATTTTCGGACATCAACACCTAATAGAGGAATCACCCGGTTTTTCATCTTTTCACATCTTAAAGAGGGATGAAGAAGATCTTCGGCTGTATCAATTGCGTATACTTTTGAAGCACCATGCTTTAAAAGACAGTCGGTAAAACCCCCAACACTCGCTCCAACATCAGCACACACTTTATTTTCGATTGGTATTGAAAATTCTTTAATCGCTGTTTCTAGTTTAAGTCCCCCTCGTCCGACATAAGGAAATTCTTTTTTTAAACGAATATCGTATCTGTTATCTACTCTTTTTCCGGGTTTTTTAATTTCTACTCCATTTACAATAACATAACCGTTTCTAATCAACCATTGCGCTTTTGTTCTGCTCTCGACCAGTCGCTTGTCTACTAGCAATATATCTAATCGTTCTTTCATTCTATATTTAATTAATTAAGAGGAGTTTAAATCTATTACATAAAATTTACTTATATGGATAGTTTATTAGAAGAAAAATCGTTTTTAACTCAGAAAGTAAAAATTAAAAAAAAATACTCAAATAAAGAAATCCAACTTTATCACTTTTTTCATCAAAAGACTAAAATTTTTCCTGAAAACGTCATAATTCATAATCAATTCATTTTCTTTTTTGTAAAGAGCGAAGATTATTTTAAAGCGAAGCGATTATTGAAAAATTTAAGAACACAATTAATTGATAAAAAAATTTTAATTATTCGATCTGAGACAACATTAATAAAATTATTATTTAGCTTTTTTCCGGACACCTATATTCACGATATTACTTTAAGCATTGTAGAAAATACTGGAAAGAGGTTGGTTAAAATAATCTTTTTATTTTATGAAGATAGAGGAATAGCAGTCGGTCGTAGCGGAGATTATATTAATCTTGTTAATAAAATCTTTGAAAATTATATTATATTAGAAAAATTTAACACTTCAATAGAAATAAAATGTGAAATGATTGAATTAGAATATTAAATATACTAAACTATTCCCTACTACTTTCAAACTCTTTCTTTAATGCCACCACATCAATATTTTCAAGCTTACATGCTAAAAAGATTGCCATCTTTCCCATTTGTACTTTTATAGAGAATTTTGATCTCCATCTTTTATGAATTGCTCTTAATGCTAATCCCATTAATGCTGATGTAATAAAAAAAGCAATAAAAAAATAAAATATATTTAGCTGACCATAAAATAGGAAAAATAATACATTATGTCCTAAATAAACGGTAAGAGAATAATATGAGAAATAATATGAAAACTTATAACTTTTCTTTGTATCGAAATAACCATATCCTTCAATAGTTAACAAAATTGACACAGCAATTATAATAATTGATATCGAAAACGGTACCCAAGCAAATGGGTAATCTATCCAAAATAATTCACCTATAAATATTACACCGAGAATTAATATAACTGTACCAATTATAAATGAAGGAAGTACAATCTTATTTCTTAAAGCTAACCTTCTTTTAGCAATATCTTCTATATGAAATACTTCAAAGAGTAGATCTCCAAAAATAGTACCCAATATGTAAAAAGCATAGGAGATTAAAACCGGATATAAAAATAAAGGATAATATAAAAGATGAAATAATATTCCATAGATGTTTAATTGCCCTTCATATGGCCATAGAATAGTAATAATAATTTGATTAATAATTATAATAATAAATGAATAAATTAATCTAAAGAGTTTTGAAGTCTTAAAGAATGGATAGGACATTAACATTGAAAACGCAAGAGCTAATAAAATAAACCATGCCCATATCCATGTTATATCGTAAATTACTAAAGCAACAACAATGTTATAACTAAAAGCAATAACCAATAATATTAATGCCCGAAAATAATACTCTTTTTTCATTATACGAGCATTATAATTCTCTAATTCTTTAGCTTTGATAGAAGCATTCCGATACCATAATAATAAACTTACACCTGAGAGCCATATAAAAGCTGGACCAAAAATTTTATCAATTAGAAGGCTAGAAATGTCTGTAAACCATGCATCTTCCTTTCTAAGCCACCATGTACGTAAATGAACCCATACCATGCCAAGAATAATCAAGCCACGAGCAATGTCAAGAGTCTTTATTCTCATTACTTAAAATCTACTTCATTAATTTAAGTTGTTTATATAAAAATAATCTACTTTTGCTTTTATAATACTTACTAAAATGTATTTTTTTTACCTTTTTTCTTCAATCTTTTTTGCTAGCCCACTTGCTAATTTTCCTAGTTGAGCTTTTAAAGAAGCTCTATAA
>SDNM01000179.1 GCA_004524385.1 Promethearchaeota archaeon | reverse complement strand
TAAAAGCTGCTGATTCCATTATAGCACGAATCATATGCGCTCTGGTATGATTCCAACCCAGACCATGAATAGTTCCTTTTCTGAATATATATAATGGCACAAACAGTAATCCTTCACTTCCAGGAGAAATTTGTTCTGCTTCTTTAGTTAACTCAGTATAAACATTGAGATTTGTTTCTTCACATATTTTAGTTTGTAATTGTGAAAAATTATCCTTGAACCATTTTAATGCAGTCCCTGTACCAGGCATTGAAGCTTCAAGAATCCATTTTCCTTTAATAACATGTGGTAGCGGGAATATGGGAACATCACCAGCTGGTTTTGCTGGTGTATCGCCTGTAACATAATCAACAAATGTTCCTGTTCCTGTTGTTACTTTTGCTTGTCCTTTATCAATAATCCCTAAACCTAAGGCAGCACATTGTTGATCTCCTCCACCTAGAATTACAGGGATATTACTCTTAAGCCCTAAATTTCCCGCAGCTTCGCTTGATAATTCACCAATGATTTCTCCAGGTGTATGAAGCTCTGGCCATAAATCTACAGGCAAACCATATGATTCAGCAAGCTTTTCATCCCAATCTAAAGTTTCCATATTCATAATCCCCCAAATACCATTTGTAGGGTCAGTAACACATAAATCTTTCCCGCACAATTTCATATATATGTAAGTATCCGGAAAAAAAATTTTAAAAGTTTGATTATATAAGTCGGGTTTATTGGTTTTGAGCCATAAAAGCTTAGGAATAGTTCTTCTTAATTCTTCATGATACGTTGATGTATCAATTACTTCTCTCTCATCCATCCATGTTAGCGCCGGATGCAAAACTTCTCCATTTTTATCAATAAGACCTGCAGTTGCTCGTTGGAAAGAAGCACATATTCCAATAATCTCATCTGGATTTATCTTTTTTACTGCTATATTACAAGTATTTTTAACCGTATTCCACCATATTATTGGATTTTGTTCAGAAATACCCACTGGTTGCTTTTCAATCGGATACTCCTCATAAGCCCTTATAATTTCTTTACCATTGATATCGAAAATTATTGTTCGTGCTCCAGTTGTACCACAATCGAACACACATAAAAGTTCGCTCATATTATTCCCTTCCGAAACATAATTTTTTGTTATTTTGTTTTATTTCAATTTATTAATTCAAATAACTTTCATTAATAATTCAGAGATATCTATTATTTTAATCTTTTCTTTATCATTTTCACTGATTCCATATGCTAAACCTAATTCACATTCAGGACATGCTGAAATGAACACACTTGCTCCAGTTTCTTTCAGTTCATTAATTCTATTTGTAGCTTCTTTGATTGCTATATTCTTTTCTGCCCAATGTACTGTACCACTCCAACCACAACAATGAGTATATTGTTTATTATATATCGGTTCAATTATTTCAATACCTGGCACCTTATTTAAAATTGCTCTAATAGACTCAGTATCATTCAGATTTCTGGCAAGTAAACAGGGATCATGAATAGCTACTTTTTTATATTCACTGGGAATTTCTCTTTCAAATTTTATTTTTCCGTTATCGATAAGGTCTTTAATATATTGGACTATATGAATAAATTTTACATCAATTTCGATTCCTGCTTTTTGGTACCGAGTGCTTAAGGTTTCTATACAACCAGGACAATCTGATACAACAACTTTCGCTCCAGTATTCTCTATTAATTCTTTATTTTTATTAGCAAGCTCTTTTGCTATTTTTAAATCCCTGATGTTAAACGCAGGTCCTCCACAGCATACCTTTTTTTCTAAATTTGTTGAGAATTTTACACCCGCTTTTTTTAAAATTTCAATGTTAGCTTTAACAACTTCAGGAAATTTCATTGATTCACAACCGATATAATAATAGACATCATCCTTACCATCAGTTTCAATGTTTTCTATTCCTTTTTCCTTATAAGTTTCATAAATATTATGATCTTCTATGGTGTTTGTCTTTTTTAATTTTTTTATTTGCTCCTTACAGTAATCCGGCATAACACCTTTATCATTGAGATCATCACGAACAGTTTCAAGTAAAGAAACAACAGAGAACTCAAAGGGGCACCATACTTTACAAGACTCCTCATTTGAACATTTATACATTAAATCAATGAATTCTTTGTTTGAGGGATCCAAGGGATCAATTTTACCAATTGTGAGATAATAGCCGATTCTTGCCTTATAAGCAGGACTCATAGTTTCAGAATTCGCTGCTTGAAGAGTTCCGCAGTCAAATCGGCACATATTCGGACAAAGCATGCAATTTACCAAGTTCTTTACATCAGCTTTATAATCGCCTTCGGGAAAAAAATTCTTATCCCGCATTCGAAAGTTCTTCATAAATATTCTTTTAATGTCTCGATCCATTTTTTGGATGATCGGCCCCATCCATTTATACTTGTCTAAAATATCACTCATTTAGTTCTCCCCTCCTTCTTTCCAGACACTTTCATAAATTTTCCCGGGATTTAAAATATTATTAGGGTCAAGTAGCTTCTTTATGCTCTTTAAAGTATCAAAAGATTTTCCCCATTCTACAGGCATCCACTGAGAGCGATTTAAGCCTACTCCATGATGATGACCAAATGATCCACCAGCATCTTCTATTACTTTAACAACGCAATTCCAAACCTCTTGATAAAACTCAAAATCCGTTTTTTCTTTTGGAGGGATTCCAGCAAAAGTAAAATAAAAACCTACACCATTAGGATAAAAATGAGAAACATGAGCAGTTATCATCATGACGCCTTGAATCTTTTTTGTAGCTTCTATGACAGAATGATACATATCTGCCGCCTTATCCCATAAAAATCCAATTTCAATAGTATCAGCAACAATTTTAAAGGTTGGTGTGGATGATGTTTCTGTTACTTTGAATCTAGTCTCAAACCAGTGCTCTACAGGGTCTTCTCCACAATAAATACCATTATTTTTTTCACATGTCTCTCTCGTAATCGTCTCTTCAAGATCGACCAGTCTTTCAATTCCTTCACAGACAAATACCACCATAACTTTATCCTTAGCTTTTTCTATATGACCAAAGTGTCTATTTGTTTCATCAGCATCATAAATTCGAATAACAGCGGGATATATTTGTTGCCTTAAAATTTTTCTAGTTGCTTCTAACGAATCTTCAAAAGTGGGGAATGCATATGAAATTAATGCTCTCTTTTCAGGAGAAGGCCAAATTTTTAGTGTGGCTTTGGTTACGATTCCCAATGTCCCTTCATTCCCTATAAATAACTTATCAAGTTGAGGACCGGTTGATGCTCTAGCTATAGTCTTAAATTTTATGATATCTCCTTGTGGTAAAACTAATTCCATACCCATTACTATATCTTCTATTTTGCCATATTTAGAGGAGAATTGTCCTGCTGCTCTATGTGCTATCCATCCTCCTACAGATGAAGTATAAAGAGATTGAGGAATATGTCCTCCCGTATACCCCTTCGCATTTAAGTGACGTTCTAAATTCATACCATTTGTACCAGTCTCTACGGTAACAGTTAAATCTTTATCATTAATTTCTAAAATTTTATTAAATTTTTTCATGTCGAGAATAATTCCGCCATAGATAGGTATTGCCCCTCCAACAACTCCAGAACCCTCTGAAAATGGAATCACAGGAATCTTTTCTTCATTCGCTAATCTTAGAATAGAAGAAATCTGTTCTGGAGTCTCAGGCCATACAATAAAATCCGGCAGTGCGGCAATTTTCCCTTCGAGAGTCCAATTTAATGTAATAAGAGTAGTATCCTTATTATAGGCCAATATATCAATTTCCTTATCTGAAACATTTTCGTTCCCTACAATTTCGCCTAATTTTGATTTTATTTTTGCTTTATCTTTTATTTTAACTCGATTCTCCTTATAAATTAATTCAAAATTTTCTAAATTCATAAAAATCAAATTGATTATCTTGTTTATCTTATAATTATTTTGAAGATTAAATTAAAATTTTGATTTACAAGAAAAATAAGAAATTGATACTTTTAATTTAACCTATGATCAATAAATAGTTTCTCCAGTAATTCTATTTACCTTTAGATGTCTAAATCTAGTTGTTGTTTGCGTAATTTCTTCACTTTTTAATATTGTATCAACAACGATCTGTGGAAATAAATATTTAGTGAGATGTATTATCATTTGCTTTGTTTCTATACAATTAAATAATTTTAAGGATTCTATTGAGTAAAATAATTCGCTTACGAGGTCGTAATTCGTATCAACTGAGAAATCAAGAATTTCTAAGTTCCGATAAATTCTTGATACTATGCTACCTAAAAGGTCGTTATCCTTTAATTTATCAAGAGAATTTTTCATATAATTACAAAATAGAACATAGTATGTTGATTCTGAAGTTACAAATCCATCTCGATACTGTATTATTCCTTCAGGCGTAATCCGTCTCTCGATCTCTTCTGTAATTGATTGTATTTCTCGATCTAATTTATTAAATCCAACAAGGTTAAGAATTTTTAATATTACTACTAATTGC
>SDNM01000178.1 GCA_004524385.1 Promethearchaeota archaeon | reverse complement strand
TCTTTAGTATTTTTTATTGGCTTACCATTGATTCTAGGCATTTTGAGTAAAAAAGTAATTATAAATTCTAAAGGAAAGGAATGGTTTAATGAAAAATATCGCCCATTTATAGGAAAAGTTTCTATAGTTGCTTTATTGATCACCCTTGTAGTATTATTTTCACTTAATGGCAATGTTCTAATAAGTAATCCAGATTTATTGTTAATAGTAACAATTCCACTCCTAGTTGGATTTTTAATTGTAGTTGGTTATAACATTATCACCACAAAATTATTCAAACTGAAATATAGAGAAGCTGTTATTACTGTTATTATCGGGTCTTCCAGTCATTTCGAGATAGCAATTGCGACTGCTGTTGCAATGTATGGGATAGGTTCTTATGCGGCATTAGGAACTACCATGGGATTATACGATTCATAGCTTTCCTATGAACGGATCATTCTGGGAAGTTCCCGTGATGCTTTCAATCGTATATTTGGGAAGATACTTAGGAAAGCGAGGATTTTGGAAGAGTTCAGAATGAATAATTGAGAAATTAATTCAAATTTCTTTTTTTTCTAGCTTCTAGCTAATAACATTGATAATAGAATTGAGAAAATTAAATAAATCTTAATATATAACCAAAAGTTCGTCTTAGCTTATCGATTTGTTTAAGATCTCTCCAATTACAATTGGGAAGATGTCTAAGATTATACTTATTTACTTTGAGGAATTTCCTTACTTGTTGTTCAAAATTAGAAACTATGAAATCTAGATAATTATCTCGCTTTATAGTGTGATCTACAACAATATAAATATCAATCAACCCAATATTTTTTAGGTTTTGTTTGAAATTGTCACTAGATTTTAAGTGCTTATAATCATTGGCATGGGAACCATTTCTCGGAGTTCTATGCCTGAATCTATCTGTATACTCCTCTAATGAAGAATGCTCACGATCCCAATATTCACCAGCTACACTTAGAGTATATTTTTTTTTCGCGATCTTTAAATCAACATAAGCAAAAGCGTCAAAATGCATATGTCTATACGTTTGTGCTGTATAATCACTTGGTAAAATACAAGCAACTTGATCAAAAGGAATAACTTCATATAACGAAGTGGGCTTTTCACCAAAATTTTTATGAAATAATCTTGTAAGTAAATAACGCATTATCCTTTCATTTGTTATTTTTCCTCCTGAACAAATATCACAGGATTTTAGATCTAGACTATAATCATCAGGTTTAGACTTAAATTTAAAACTCGGATGATATTTACATGACCATAGAAAAACTTCTCTAGTTGGCTGCTTTAACTCCTCAATATAACTCAGTGGGGTTTCCAGAATAAAATTATATTTATAACCTCTAGCAAGAATTTGTCTACCAATTAATCTAGAACTATCATGATAACACTCAGCACACCAATTATTATAATCTTTAATGCGCTCCATACTTATATAAAATTCCCCGTGATTGTTACATATAAATGGGAATAAGATTTCGCAGACTTTCTGCTGTTCATCTCGAGGTTTTTTAAACTCCTGATTAATGCGGGATTCAAACTCAAATTTAGTTAATTTAAATCTTGCATTCCTCAACTCAGCTTCTCTAACGAAATCACGATAAGAATGAGATTTGTTAATTCTTGAACACGAAGGGCATACAGCGCGATATAAATGTTTGTAATCTACCCAAAATTTTTCATGGTCGGAACAATTGCAGGATAGTTCAAACGATAGGTTTTCTATAAGAGTCCCTGTTAATATAGAATCTAAATAATCATACAATTTTGTTTCCATATTTAAACCTAAACGATTTACTTTACTACAGTAGGTTTCCCATTTTTTTAATAAACCAAAAACACGTTTTTCAGCACATTTTAATTTGTATTCACGTATTAAATTAACAAAGGCGTTAAAATCATTTGAAAACTCTAGTTTTAAATTAGAAAACCAATGATCTATAATCTTTTCATCAATCAAAGAATTAGGCTTTTTATTTTTGTTATTTTTCAATGTAGCAAAAGCTAAAGCTTCAGAACCGTTAGAAGTACCATAAAGAATCTCAGCAATTCTATTGTCTGGTAAATCGCCTAGATACGTTTTGATTAATTTTGCTAACTTCTCAAGAAAATCTTTTGATATGAAATTTATATGATCTAAATTTAGAATTTGTTTCTTAATAAATTCCCTGTAATATTTTAACGCTAAATAATCAATTTGTTCCATGGAATCATAATTCTTTTTTTCATCTGATTCATGATTTACTAACCCCACTATTCCTTTTATCAAGTTAATCACATCAGATTTAGTAAATTTCGAAGTCAGCCCCTCAATATAAAATTCATAATATGCTGAATATCTATCAAATGGAGTTAAGTTTACTTTCTTGATCTCTTTAAATTCAGGATTTAATCCAAGAAGGGATCGACATGTATAAATGTTTAGGATTTGATCATAAATCAATTTTATTTCTTCTAAGGCTAGCTTGGTAGGATTTTCTATGGGTTTTATAATATCACCATGATTTATTCTTTCTTTTTGCCATTCATTTAAATAGTTATAAATTTTCTTAGAAAGTGGTTTAAGGTTTTCATTTTTAGAAAAGATTTCAGAATGAGCACGAATTTGCTTAAGAATCCTTGTATATTGAATAATAATTTCATCCAATCCAACCTTAATTGCATCACTCAAAAAATTTGAAATCGAGTTTTCTTTGTTTTTTACTATTTTAACTTGTTTCTTTGTTAATTGCTTGAGGTACCCATTGGAAATCGTATCCATGTAGCGTGAGACTATAGGTGCACCTCTTCCAACTTTGATACAATAAATCCATCCTTTTACAAAGGCTTCAAAATCATCTGAAAATTTTGATTTAATCTTTATAAGCAAATCATTTGGAGGTAATGCTGATTTATCAAAAAAGCAAGCTAAGGCAGCATCCACAAAATCACCGATCCTCTCATCAACATAGACTAAAGGGATATGATGTTTCTTGCATTTAGGATATTTCCCAAACCCAAGGAACTTAAATTTAAGAGGTTTAACTCTTGTCATGTATTCACATCCAAATTTTGGACAAATTGCTACACGATCCTCACCCACCGTTTTTCGCGATACCTCGGAGTATAGTTTCATGAGATTAACCTCTCCTCAAATTCCTTGTTTGGTTTAATTAGCTTCACTTTTGGGATTTCTTCCATCAGTTTCTCAAGTTCTTCATTCAAATTCCTGTAATTTATTTCAAGTTCCTCAAAGAATTTACTTAATTGCACATTTAAACATTTTTTCACAGAACAGAGATGTTGTGCCAAAGTCAAGATAAATTTGAAATATTTTGGATGATTTTGAAGGCTATTCTCTGAAAAATAGTGAAGTAAGAAAAATAATTTCTCTGTTATTTTAGAGAGTTTTTTATATAACTCTATACTTTTTTTAAAAAGGAGAGATTGAATATCTTCCTCAAGAGTTTGGGAAGCTGAACTTGATATCTTTAGCGTAGTTATAAATTCACTAGTCAGCGTTTCAGTTTCTTTCTTTCGACAGAAAAATTCTTTGTTTGCATGATATTCTGTAAATCTTGAATTAGATTGAAATCTATAATTTATCACATCAGCTTGGAAATTGAAAAAGGTTCGGAGTTGGCGTGAAAGCTCCTTGATTTTATTTATTCCTTCTACCTGATACAAATCTTTAGAAATTTCATCAATATAAGGATCAATATATTTTGTCATAGTTCATCAACATTTTTTTTTTCTAGTAATTTCTGATTGAGATATTTAAATAAAAAATCAAAAACAACATAATATTCAAGGAACAAAATTTGAAATTAATGGATATCGATTTAGATAGATATTTTTCGATTTGAATCGATATTTTTAAATCTATAATCTCATTACCATACTTAGAAAAATAATTTTAATTATCTTAGGTGGTAGACATTAAAAGCTGTCGTGAAGATGAAATCAAGAGTATGCTCTGTAATTGTGAGGATATCACGAATGTAAATGGTTATTTTTGTGAATTAAATCAACTAGGAGAAAACTTGAGAGAAGATATGCTACAAAATAAACTTCTCAAATTTCTAAATGCTCTTGGTAATATCGAACGTTTGATTATCTTTAGTACTTTAAAAGAAAAGGATAGATGTGTCTGTGAATTAGAAGCAATTTTAAAAAAATCTCAATCTTCAATCTCTCATCATCTACGAATACTTGAAGAAACTGGTGTTATTAAGGGTTGGAAAAAGGGTAAATTTACGTACTATGGAATTGAAAATGATATTGTTATGAGGAATTTAACGCAGTTTATAGAATTTTTAGGGAAAGAAACAATAATTAATAAAAATGAAGATCTGATAAAATAACAAAGCAAGTAGCGATATTTAATGGCAGTAGTATACATGAAGAAATTAGAAGAAGAACCAGATTCTTATGATTCTAATTTCACTTCACTTACTAAAGGAATTAACTTAAATATACATGAATGGATACTTAAAAAGTTAGATACATCATATTCAATTTTAGAAGT
>SDNM01000177.1 GCA_004524385.1 Promethearchaeota archaeon | reverse complement strand
TATCCCATATAATGAAACATGGAACTTATTTACTCAAGAAAAATATAGAGATGTTGCGTATTATTGGAACGATAATGAAAATTTTACTGAAATGGCAGTTTATGGAAATCATGGAGATAAAAATGGAAAAACAGATTTCTTTCCTGAGACAACAGTATTTGGTAATTTTACTGATTGGGAATGCAAAAGAGAATATGCTCGAATGAAACTCCGTTTGGAGGATAGTATGATATTAACATGGCAACTTTTAGATTTAGTACCACCAACTTGGGATCCACAACCGGAAGATGTTAAAGTTCAGTATGGGGCTAACTTTACTTACACCGTGCATGCTACCGATCTTAATGGTATAATGGAATATGCGATTAATGACACAACGAATTTTACCATTGATTCAGTTAGCGGTGAAATAACTAACAATACCGCTTTGTCCTTAGCTGCTAGCCCATACGGGCTTATGATAAATGCATCTGATTATAGCCAAAATTATTGCTTCGCTAATATTACAATTACCGTTGTGCCCCAAGGAGATCCAGTCTGGTTAATTGATCCAAGGGATCAGCAAGTTGAATTAGGTGATTCATTTAGTTACACTGTATCTGCTTCAGATGCCGATGGTATAAAGAAATATTCGATTGATGACACAACAAACTTCTCTATTGACCCCGATAATGGCATAATTATTAACAATACCGCTTTGGTCGTAGGTGATTACGGGCTTATGATAAATGCGTCTGACAATTTATTTAACAATGTAAGTGCCATTATTACAATTACCGTTGTGGACACCACAAGCCCAACATGGGATGAAGAGCCGACAGACCAGACAATAGGGTATTTATTTCCGTTTTATTATGATGTGAATGCTTCCGATCTTTCTGATATAGAATATTCGATTAATGACACGACGAATTTTGCCATTGATTCAGGTAGCGGTGAAATAATTAACAACACAGTTCTTTCATTTGGCGTTAATTACGGGCTTATGATAAATGCGTCTGACTTTTTTAATAACAATATAAGTAAAATTATTAAAATTACTCTTGTAGACCTGACAAAACCATTCTGGGTTGTTGTACCGACTAATAAGACTGTCAGAATCGTGGAGGCGAAAGGTAATAAAGCGAAATTTAGGATGGATGTGGACGCTAACGATATTATTGGAATAGATAGATATTGGATTAATTTCACGACATTCTTCGATATTGATGCTGCAACCGGATTGATTACTTCCAACATACTTCGACTTGGTATTTACAAGGTTGAAATAAGAGCTTACGACGCCGCAGACAATTATTGCTCTGCTATCATTACAGTTACGGTTCTAAGAGAACTTGAAACAGTAAAATCTTATGAGGAGGATGATGTTGATGAAATATTATCTGAGAAGCGTCCTATTGTTGATATTTATATTGGTTTTGCAATCGTTATGATATCTAGCGCGGCCGCAATTGTAATTAGCATGATATTAATTAAAAGACGTTAAAAAGAATAATATAAAAAAAAAATATAAAATAATACTATAAATACTCGCTGAATTAAAAATGAAAGTATCAAAAGCAATATTATCTGGATTGTTGATTGTATCATTACTACTACCTTTTATTTACATTTTTTTTACCGTTTTTACCATAGCAAAACCTGTGAGTAAGTATGAATTTGGCGTACCTGATGTTGCTAAAGGAATGACAACAGAGGGACAAGTAATATTATACGACGAGGATGAATGGAATAATCATTTAGGAGAGGGGGCTGATAACCCAGACGATTATTTTGGGGGAGATGCTGATGTCGTTGGTGCAAAAAGTAAGGGAAAAGTTCTCGATTGGGAAGAAGATGAAGAAATTCTTGAATTTTTTAGCGACTTTATACTTACAACATCGATCGAGGTTGAGGGTATAGAAGAACTTACAGATTTCAATTCTGTTTTTGATTATGTAGCTGATGGCATAAAGGGGCTTGCAGATCCTGAAAGTGAACAAGGTGCATTAGGTATTCTATACGAGGGAATAGCCACCGGAGCTTTAAATTGGGATGAAACTGCTCCAGCTGGTAGTCCAGAGGCCTATGTTGCTGGAAACGGTTCTATTGCAATTGATACTTGTACCAACTTTCCAATGGATACGGCTTATGTGAATGAAAAATATGCTGAAAAATTAGACGGTGTATTACTTGAAAGAGAAGCATGGGATTATACAGTCGAAGATTTTGATGATAAACCAGATTTGGAAGGAGATGAGGCTGATGCCCCATTCTTGGATGACCCTCATAGTTGGTACGATGCATTTAAAAGGTTAACTGCGCTAGAAAATGAGCTATATGCTCAGTGTGATAAAGTTGTAAATTCCATATTAGCCTTTAATCATTCATGGACGAATTTAAAAAACAAAGAATTTATTCTTTGGACTACTGTAAATGGGCAAATAGCGGAGAATATTGAATCAGAGTTGGGGATACCAGCCCCTAGACCTTCCGAAGGAGGGGATAATCTCCCAGCGGTAGTTTTAGATGCAGCTCTTAATCCAACTGGAGAGAATCCTCTTCAACAAGGGTCAGAGGGAATACTGGCAGTATATGATCTTGTTTCAGATAATGTTCCAGATAAATTTAATTTCCTTTTTAATTTATTACTGGAGGGTTTACCAACCTATACTCCAGTAGATAAATATCTTGGCAAAGTAGTGGATGATTTTGATATTGATGGTACAGTGCCTGAGACGTATATCAACGGTCTTAATTCTGATCTAAAAGTGTATGGAGATGTAGAACTCGATGGAACTGTGTTAACTCTTAAATTCGAATACGATGAAAATACAGTAGATCCAGACAATCCAGATAAAATACTAAAAAATTGGGAAATGTCCTTTGTTTATGGTGATGAGGGATCTCAAGGTTCTATTGTTTTAAGAGGTGAGGATGGCAAGGTATTTTATAAAACAGGAGGTCTAGGATATCTTCCAGAATTAGAAGTTACAATTATAATAGGAATTTCTACACTTTTTGTCATTGGACTTATCTATGCCGTCTTAATAAGGAGAAAAAGTGAACATAAATTTTTAGATAAGTTAGTAAAACGTTAAAAAAATTCTTTATAACATTTTTTTTCAATTATTATATTTATTATATTTATATTGGGAAAATAATGACAGATTAATGACACGGAATTCTTCGCTATTAATCTTGACGGCACGATTACTTCCACCGTACTTCGACTTGGTATTTTCAAGGTTGAAATAAGAGCTTACGACAACTATGAAAATTATTGCTCTGCTATCATTACAGTTACGGTTCTAAGAGAACTTGAAAAAGAAAAATCTTATGAGGATGATATTGATGAAATACTCTCTGACAAAGTTCCTATTGTTAATATTTATATTGGATTTGCAATTGTTATGATATTTAGCGCGGCCGCAATTGCAATTACCTGGATAAAAATTAAATTGCGGACAAAGAGTATAAAATAAAATAAATTAATTAAAAAAAAAAAAATACTTACTGAATTAAAAATGAATAAACATGTAATAATAAAAGTATCAAAAGCAATATTATATGGATTGTTTATTGTATCATTACTACTACCTTTTATTTACATTTTTTTTAGCTTTTTTACCATAGCAAAACCTGTGAAGTATGAATTTGGAGTACCTGAGGTTGGTAAAGGAATAGCAGGAGAGTCACGAGTAATATTATACGACGAGGACGAATGGGATGATCATTTAGGAGTGGGGGCTGATAACCCAGACGATTTTTTTGGGAAATATGCTGACGTTATTGGAGCAAAAAGTAAGGGAAAACTTGTCGGTTGGGAAGAAGATGAAATTGATTTTTTTGCCGACTTTATACTTACTGTAGATGTCGATGTTGAGGGTATAGAAGAAATTACAGATTTCAATAGTGTTTTTGGTTACATAATGGACTCCACAAATGAGCTTGGAGATCCTGAAAATGAACAAGGTGCAATAGGTCTTCTATACGAGGGAATAACCTCCGACCCTTTAAATTGGGATGTAACTGCTCCACCTGGTAGTGCACAGGCCTATGTTGCTGGAAACGGTTCTATTGCAACAGAATTATGTCTAAATTATAATATGGATCAGACTTATGTGAATAATAAATATGGTGAAAAAGTAGAATGTACAATGGTTGAAACAAGAGGTTGGGATAGAATAACTGAAGGAGATTTTCCTGATAAACCTGATAGTGAGGGTGGAGGCCCATTCTTGGAAGACCCTCATGTTTGGTACGATTCATATAAAAGATTAAAAGCGCTAGAATCTGAGCTATATTATAGAAGTGATTTAGTTGTAAATTCCATATTAGCCTTTAATGATTCGTTTACGTATTTAAAAAACAACGAATTTATTCTTTGGACTACTGTAAATCATGAAATAGCGAATACTATTGAAGCAGAGTTGGGGATACCCCTCCCTAGACCATCCGAAGGAGGGGATAATCTCCCAGCGTTAGTTTTAGATGCAGCTCTTAATCCAACTGGAGAGAATCCTCTTCAACAAGG
>SDNM01000176.1 GCA_004524385.1 Promethearchaeota archaeon | reverse complement strand
CCAGAAGGACGTTTATATCAAGTAGAATATGCTTTAGAAGCCGTGAGACGTGGTACATTAGCGGTTGCCATAAAATCTAATGAAGATGTGTGTTTAGCTGCTCAAATTAAAATTCCATCAAGACTAATGGATGCTGATTCAATTGATAAAATATTTCAAATCGATGATCATATTGGTGTTGCAATCTCTGGACTCCATGCAGACTCAAGGATATTAATCAACTACTCTAGAGTACAAGCTCAATCATTTAGATTAACTTATGATGAACCCGTAAGGCTTAATATGCTAGTGAAAACAATAGCAGACTTAAAGCAGATATATACACAATATGGGGGTATTAGACCATTCGGGTGTTCTTTATTCTTTATAGCGATAGACAGCACAGGCCCTCAAATTTACACGACATCTCCAAGTGGTATTTATAGATCCTATAAAGCATTTGCGCTAGGGAGTGGAGAAGCTAAAGCGCGAGAATATATTCAACAAAATTTAAAAGAGAATGCGAGCTTCGAAGATATCATAAAATTGGCTTTAAATGCCATAAAAGAATCAATTGATGAAGATATGACTAAAGAAACTATCCGACTCGCATATATTAGAACATCCGAGGATAATAAATTTAAAACTTGCTCAAAAGAGGAAGTAAATAAGTTTTTAACAGAATTGATATAGTAGTTATTTCTTAAAATTTAATGAGTAAAATTTTAATAAATTTAGATAAATAACTCTATGGAGTTTAATTTTTTCAAATAATAAAATAAATCTTAAATTTAAAATAACTTAATAAATAAGAAAATGGGGAAAAAAAAAAAAATCCGAGAAGATTTTGACATTATTTTTCAAAATGGTAATGAAAAAGCAATCAAGGAGTATTTAGAAAAATATCCGTGGCTGTTGGATGAAGTATCAAGTTCAATGGATGACACTATGTCAGAACAGCACCAAATCATAGCAGCAATAGGTGTTATGGAGGATGAACTTAATGATTCTGTTCCCTTTAATGAAATAAATCATTGTCTTAAAGAAGACTTTAGTATTAGTAAAAGAGATGAGGAAATCCAAAAGATTCTATATGATATTGAAAACTTGCATTTAGTAGAAAAACAACCTAATGGCTGGATCCTGACTAACGAAGGCGAAAAAATCTGTGATGTGTATCTAAATAAAAATCTTAATGATTTAGAACTGTGATTTTATTTCGTTAATCTTTTCAATAAAATTATTTTAGTTTTAATAAAAATGAGTTTTTAAATCGTAAAAAATTGTAAGAGTTAAATTAATCGAATTTTATTAATTATTTAGTTTATAATTTTTTTTTTTAAATCAATAGATGAGTTCTATGACAGGGAATAATAAAAAAAATGAAGATAGTGACAAGGATTCTAAAGACTATGAAAAAGAATTAGTAAGGATGGAAGAGGATTTAATTAACGAAGCTCTCGAAATAGTCGAGCGCGCACTATTTTTGGTTGATTCAAAGCAATATGAGGAGGGTATTAAATTTTTAAGACAAGCGATCGGTTTATATAGCCAAATTGGTAGGAAAAATGAACTGAAGGCTCTTAGAAGTAAGATTTCAGAGATCTATATCTTAAAAGAACAATCTATTGAAGAAATTCAAGAAGAACCTGAAGAAATTCAAGAAGAACCTGAAGAAATTCATGAAGCACCTGAAAAAATACAAGAAAAAGGTAAAAAATTAGAGGATGTAAAAAGAGATCAGATTAAAGAGGAATCTTCTAAAGATTTAATTCAATCACCAGAAAACTTGATGGAGGACGCAGAAAAATGTATGGAACTAAACGAATTTGAAGAAGCACTTGAATTTTACGATGAAGCAATTAAATTATATCGAGAAGCGAATAATGAGTCTGAAATTGAAAAAGTATATGAATTAATCGAAAAATGCTATGATGCAAAAATTAAATTTCTAACGGGCCCTAAAAAAGGAGTGCCTAAGGCTGGAATTGAAGAAGAAGCAATAAAAGTAGAAGAAGAAGCAACAAAGGCAGAGATAGAAAAAAAACAAAAAGTGAAAGAATATGAAGAGAGAAAAGTAAAAGAAACAGAAATTTCTGATCAAGGTTATGAAATAATGGAGAAAGCTGCAGAATTAATGAAAGTGCTTGATTTTGATAACGCTTCTAAATTATATAATGAAGCACTAGATTTATTTAAAAGTATTAATTGGCAGCGAGAAATTCAAGAAATTAACAGTACTTTAGTTTATTTGAAAAAAGAAAAGAAAAGGATTTTAAAAGAATTAGAAATAAAAAAACAGAAAGAGAAAAAGGAAATAGAATTAGAACAGGAAAAATCAAGAGAAATTGATGAGACGGCAAAACATAGAACAGAATTTATGGAAGAAGAAAAATTTAAAAGATTATCTGAAATAGAAAAGAAAAAACAAGAGGAAGAGGAATTTCTTAAACAGATTGATGAGTTAGTTGACGAAGCTGAAAGTTTGAATCTCAGTTACGAACAAGAAAAAAAGAAAGCTGTAAAAGAGAAAAGATTCATTGAATTAGAATCTCCATATTTAAAAATAATCGAAATCTACAGAGAAATTAAAAGTATGCTTCTTGAGAGACAATGGATAGATCAAGCTGGAATTTATAACCAACAAATAAACCAATATAAAGAAAAATTAAAGCAAGATACAAAATTACGACAAATCGAAGCTCAAAAAAGAGAACGAGATAAAGCATATTTAGATTCGCTAAAAATTAAAAAGGATGATGAAGCTAAAGCAGAAAAAATAAAAGAAGTTGAAGATAAAAAAAGAGAAGAAGAGGTATTTCAAAAAGAAATTACTGAATTAGTTAATGAAGCCGAAAAGATATCGAGAGATTACGAGGTAGAAAAAAAGAAAGCTATAAAGCAAGGTCAATTAGATATTGAAGCTCCTTATCCTAAAATAATTGAGATTTACCAAGACGTTAATAAGAGACTCTTAGAGAGGGGATGGAGCGATCAAGCGGAGATATATAAAAATCAGATTCAAATATATAAAGATAAATTAAATCAGGATAAAAAATTACGAGAACTTGAAGCTAAAAAAGTCCAGGAACAAAAGGAATATGAAGAATTTATCAAAGTTAAAAAAGAAGAAGTTCCATTAAAGGTTAGTACAGAGAAGGTAAAAGAGGTTGAAGAGAAGATTGAAGAAGAGGATTTTGAAACTAGGATTTCCAACATGGTAGATAAAGCCATTAAAATGGCAAGAGAATACGAATCTGGAATCCGAAGAGGTTTAAAGTCCGAAGATCCGAGCATTTATAGGGAGGTTATCGATATTTTTAAAGAAGTTAGAAAAATGTTTTTAGATAAAGATGAAAAAGAACAAGCTGAGATATATACAAAACAAATTCAACTATATGAAAAAAAACTAAACTCTATTATACCTTGAAAAATTAATTAAAAATCTCTAAGTTTAAGGTTCTAAGGTATCTTTTAATTTCTTAAAAATTATTTATTTATATTCAATTTATTGAATTTTTAAATCATTGCTGAATTATATTACTTAATTTAGAGTGAAATTATTATTTAATTAGTTTATTTTGGTTTTTAGAAAGGGATGAGTAAAATGGACAATAATAGTGAAAAAAAAGAAAATAATGACGAAAAATACGGCGATGATGATTTAGAATCTCTAGAATCTTTAATCGCCGATTTAAATGTAAAGGAAGATGAAATCATTGCTGAAGCGCTTGAATTAGTGGAACATGCGTTATCTTTAATTGATTCCCAATATTATGATGATGCGATTGAAATTTTACGCCAGGCTATTGGTTTATATCGCAATCTTGGCAGAAAAGTTGAAATTGATGCTATCAATCAAAAAATCTCAGAAATATATATATTAAAAGAGCAGGCTTTTAAAGAAGTTGAATTTAAACCGACAGAAATTCCAGAAGAATTAGAAGTACAAGATATTGACCAAGAACCAATAATAGAAGAGTCTGCAGAGGTTTTGTCCTATACTCCAGAGGAAATGATTGAGGAAGCACATAAATTGGTAGAAATAGATGAGTTTGATGAGGCGATTGATAAATATGATAAAGCAATTAAATTATTGAGAGAGGATAAAAAAGATTCTGAAATTGAAAGAGTATATGACTTAATCGATGAATGTTATGATGCAAAAGCCGAATTCCTTAAAAGACCAAAGGAAGGAGTAGAGGCTGAAATAGAAGAGCCCGTCTTAGTCGAAGAAAGTGCAAAACTAAAGAAAGAAAGAGAAGAGAAAGAAAAATTACAGAAAGTTGCTGAAATAGAAAAGAAAAAAGTAGAGGAGGAAGATTTTCAAAAGAGGATTGATGAGATGGTAACAAAAGTGGACAATTCAATTAGAGAATACGAACGAGAAATAAGAGAAGGACATTTTGATTTAGAACCTCCTTTTGAGGAGGCTATAAAAACGTATAAAGAAATAAGGGAAATGCTAAGGGATAAAGAGTGGAGAGACCAAGCAGCTCTATATACGAAACAAATTGATGTAATGAAACAAAAATTG
>SDNM01000175.1 GCA_004524385.1 Promethearchaeota archaeon | reverse complement strand
GATTTCGATAATCAAACTCTGTTAAGTTTATCTTTATTTTTCCTCCGGGATTGGATTTCCAATCATATGAAATCCAATTATCTCCGGTCCAATTATAAGTCCACCAAGATGAAGGATCTCCAAACTGAGTAACATTATATTCATAAACACCGTTCAAAACTAAATCTTGACTATAGTTTTCTGGAATAGAAGCTGATTTAGGTTTAGAATGTGTCATGGATGTATGATTTGAAGAAGATGTAAAATCTTTTTCAAATAAATTTTTTTGGAGAGAGGTATAAAAAATTATGGTTCCGATTGCCATTGCAAAGATGAAGAAACTTATCAATAAGAAATTTTTTCTCAATTTTTTGTAGTCCTATTTTATTGTGATTGGAAGCTCACAGCTTATTGGTGTAAAAACACTATCTCTATGCATGTTCTAAAGTGGCAGGAAGCCCAGAGCTCTGTAGGATAATTTTCCTATAATTATTTAAATTAAAAAATATTAGATATATTAAAAATGTTTTGGTATTAAAAACTAATACAAAACCATTAAAAGGTTGGAAGCTCATGGAAGTAAAGTCTGAAGAAAAATCTGATGATATAATTACAAAAGAAGGAGAGAAATTGAGTCAAACAGTATGGCTCGAGAGAATATCCTTCCGAGTTGCATTACTCGGAATTTTTACTGCGTTAGCAGTCGTTTTAGGGTATGCTTTGGTGTTTATTCCTAACATTGAATTATTTACTTTGATGATCTTTCTTGCAGGATTTATTATGGGAAAAAGGGATGGGGCTATTGTTGGTTTAATGAGCTCATTTATATTTGTATTTTTTAATCCTTATGGAGTTTCTCCTTTACCGCTTTTTGCTTATCAATTAGCTCATTACATTTTAGTAGGATTTTTAGGAGGGATGATGTGTAACTTTTTGAAAAAAAAAGAATTTTTTAAACCAGAGGAAGATTTATATGTTTTTCCTGTTTTAATAATACTCGCAATCACAGGGGCCCTTATTACATTCACATATGACGTTATATCTACATTGATAGGTGCCTTGGTGATTTACGGAACTTTAGAATCATTTTGGCCCATTTATATAATTGGATTGCCATTCACTACAATCCATCTAATTGGAAATACGCTTGGATTTATTTTTATTTTGCCCATGTTAATCCAATTGATATATAAATTACTCGATATATCATAAATTTCAATTAAAATCGAAATATATAAACATTAATGAAGTGAAATTTTTTAAATTTTAATCATTTCGATTCAGAAAGAAGCGTAACTTTACCACCAGCAGCTTCTATTTTTTCAATTGCCCTTTTAGAGGCTTTATTTACGGATACGTTAATTTTTTTGTTAATTTGACCGCGACCTAATAATTTTTGGATATTAATCTCGTTTAAATTTATGGTATAGGTATCAGCTGATTTTTTAGCTATATTTTCAATGCTATAATCTAGATCTTTAACATTAATAGCATTTACTTTGGAAAGACGGACCATATCCTGAGGTCTCTTAAAGCCTGTTTTTCCCATAATCCAATCTGGGTCTGGAAATCCTAGCTCTTTCTGTTTTAAGTAGAAAGATCTTTTACTTTTTTTCCATTGGGTTGTTTTACCTCTCCCTGCGCGTTGACCTGTTTTTCTATGTTGTCCTACTCTTCCATAGCCACATGTACGAGTGCCTCTCATTTTTTGAATTTTTTTGGGATATTTTCTCATAGTTCCTCACTTTCTTAATTACAACATTTTGTGAATTAATACATTAATATATTCTCCCACATTTCCAAGAATTCCCCCTTCAGCGTAATGTTTTTTAATTGAACCCCTGTAACCTTTTCTTGGTGGATGTAATCTAAAAACAGGTTTAAGGTTATACACAAATTTTTCACTATATCGTATTTTTCCATTTAATAAAGCTTTAGAAAAATCTTTTATATTTTTATATTCGGTTAAATTTTTAATATATTCATCTGTGAGTGGTTTATTTCCTACAACTCTTCCCCTGACTCTCAATAATCTTACTAAAGTTTTCTCGTCAATTTCTCCATAAGCAATGTAATCTTTACATTTATTTAACATTCCATTATAACTTTTTCCAGCCCATATCAGGACTCCGTGGTTTACTTTATGCATTCTGAGCATTTTTAACGTATCCAAGATCTTTCTTTTCATACCTGGAGCACCTCTTATCCGAACAGCGAAAATAAGGTTAGGTGCGAATTCAATTTTTTCCTTGGACGTTAATTTTTTTTTTGCCATAGACATTTCAACCACTCAATTAGATATTAAAATTAAATTTATGAGCATTTTTAAGTGCGTCAAAAGTAGCTTTTACTATGTTTTCGCTGGTTCGAGTATCTCCAAAAGTTTTGCTCCAGATATCTTCAATACCGCATAACTTTAAGACTTGTTTAACTTTATCTGCACATGCTAATCCTACTCCCGCCGGAGCAGGAATAAGTTGAATCCTAACGCTTCCACATTTTCCATTAACTCTAAATGGTATACTGTGGCTTCCACCACATCCACATTCTTTGCTGCCACAACCTGTTAAAATTGGAACTACAGAAAGTTTTGCTTTATCTATTGCTTTTCTGATTGCTGGTCCTACTTCTCTACTTTTTGCTGCGCCAACACCCAAAAAACCATCAGAACCCACGAGTACAACAGCTTTAAATCTAGATCTTTGTCCAGATGCTGTCATTTTTTGAATCATTTTTATTGTCACTACGTCTTCACGAAGTTGTGGTAATAATATATCGATAATTTCTTTCTCTTTAACCACTAAGTTATTTTGGAAAATTCTTTTTAGGTCTATTAGACCTTCTTTTACTAATTCACCAAGCTTCGTCTTTGGAATCCACAATTCTTCCTCTCTTATTCGACTCATCTTTATCATTATGGAATTAAGCGTTATTTTCAATCATATTTAAAGTATTTGAAAAGATTTGATTTAATTTTGAAGGATCAATTTTCTTTTTATTCAAGTATCCTGAGAAAACTTGATTGTATCTTTCTGGCTCGTTTTCTTTTAATAATTTTGCGTAATTTTCAATATGAGAACCATTTATTCTTTCTTCTAAACTATCTGGGAAAAATTCTTCGCTATGAGGAATATTAATACCTGCTTTCAAAACTCCTTTAATAGCAGCAAGAACACGATTTTTATGATAAAATATTCCCAGATCAAGTATGGCAGATTCGATTTTTGCTTTTTTTGCTTTTACCCCTGCTAAATAACCTGTTAAATATGCCGCTGGAATATTGCCAGTATTGGCATTAAATCCAAATTTTAGAGATAACTCCTTGGAAAAAGTGGAGATTAATACTTTATCCCCACCCCTTTTTGATTGAATAAATTGAATTCTGATATGATTATTAGAGGCTCTGATAACTAATCTCAACTGTTTTGATTTTAATAATTTTAATCTTTTATGGTAATCTGTTTTGCCTTGTTCCCGTCTTCTAAAGGGCCTTCTATATCGTGGACCGCCGTGAGCCATTTTATCGCCCTCTTCTTAGTAATTCTTTCTCTTTAATATAACGATTTAGTTGAGATACGCTATTAAACATACCCCCTTTAGCGTTTTTGTACAATTTGCGATAAGTGGTTATCGTTATCATTTTTCGATCTCTTAGTTTCTTTAACTGAGATCTAATTGGTCTGATTCTTCGAATCCAAGCTCTTTTTTTAGGAAAACGAGCATTTTTGGTTCCTTTTCTTTTTCCGAACCCTCTCCCTTTTCCTTTTATCTTTCTTTGATGTCGAATCTTTTTTCTATAATTTGAAGTCCCTTTTTTATAGTTTTTTTGAATAATTCCCTCTTTAATTAGGTTACGAATATCTTCTCTTGTAATAGCCATAGCTATCTCATCCCCAAGGTAAGGATCAAAATAGACTCGATTTACACCACACTTTAATATATCCGCTGCCATTCTCCTCTGAGCGCTTAAATTCATTTTGTCATCACTCTATTTTTAATAAATTTCTTATTCGTCTAAATCAAGATCTTCCTCATCAAGAATATCTTCATCTTCTAATTCTTCCTCATAAAGAAACTCTTCATCTTCTAATTCTTCATCATAAAGAAAGTCTTCGTCTCCGAGCATAGCTTCAAATTCTTCCATTTCCTTTTGAGAAATGCCAAGATTAAGAATCAGAAAATTTCTTTTCTGAGCGTAATCTATTAAATCTAATCGTTTTTTTGCCCCTAACCTACCAGAAATCTTTATAGCATGTTTATTAGGACTTAAATTTAACATCTCAATTTCGTTTTTATTATTTATTCTTACTTCTTGATATCCAGAGGGATGTAAACCTCGTATTTTTTTGGGACTTCTATATCCAACTGAAGGAGATTTTACGCCTGATTTGGTCTTTTTTCGTGTTTGTGAATCTATACCTCGTGCTTTTCTCCACGAATCCTTAACTCTATCATATCGCCATGATTCAACTCGTCTAAATGAGGGGCGTTTTTTTTTCATCCTTTTTCGAATCTCCAATAATTTTTCTTTTTGTGCCATAATTATTACCTTT
>SDNM01000174.1 GCA_004524385.1 Promethearchaeota archaeon | reverse complement strand
TTGTAGAACTTGAAAATCCTCAAGGAACTATTCAAAAAGAAAGCTGGGCTCTATTAAAAAATATTATCGAATCTAAAAAAAAAACTTTACTTAAAATTACAAAAGGAGAAGAGGATTTATTAGTCTTACCTATAGTATTAGAACTTCCATTGGAAGAGAATGTTAAGAATTTTGTTTTTTATGGACAGCCTCCAATTACGGATGCAAGGACTATCATTCCTGAAGGGATTGTACTTGTAGATGTAAATATTGAAATTCAAAATAAAGTTAAAAAATATATTAATCTAATGGAAAAATTTTAAATTTTTATAATTTTCTCTCTTTTTATTATTTTAATTATAAAATGCAAAATTTTATTTCTTATTCTTAATTTAATCTTTTAAGTATGTCGTTCGATGTAGAAATTTTGGAAGAAAAAAAGAATCTATTAATTGATAGAATAGAATTAAAAGTAAAAATTGAACATTTTGGATTAGGAACTCCAAATAGACTTGAATTAAAAAAGAAAATATCAGCTTTAAAAACCTCCAATGATACTCTTACTATTGTAAAAGATATTCAAACTCATTTTGGGTCAACCCAAGACATTGCAAAAGTATATTTATATGATAATGTGGAAGAACTTCAATATTTTGAACCTTTTCACATACAAGTGCGAAATTTACCAAAAGATAAAAGAGAAAATATTTACAAGCTTAAAAAAAAGAAGGAAAATTACAAACATCTTTTTGATTATAAATAATAAAAGAATAATAATGTGAGTGATAAATGACTGATGCATCAAAATATTATAAAATCGAAGATAATAAATTAATTAGAACACATAGGCAATGCCCAAAATGTGGTGCGGGATTCTTCCTTGCAGACCATTATGATCGTTGGAGTTGTGGACGTTGTGCTTATACGGTATTTAAAAGAAAAGGAAAAAGGGCTCAAACATCCCAACGAAGATCTCCACGAAGACGTATTAAATCGAGATAATAATATTAACCAGGCCAATAAGATAATAGAAATCTCTTTTATAATTTTCTTTTACGCACAATAATATATCAATATTTAATAGAAAAAAGCTTTTGCAATTAGATTTAATCTTTTTTTTTAAATAAAAAATATAAGTTAAGAGATAAATTAGGTAAAATATATGGATTCCCATAAAAAAATCTGTCTTGGTATAGAAAGCACAGCACATACATTTGGTGTTGGAGTTTTAGATTTTGAAGGGAATGTTTATAGTCTTGTAAACGACATTTTTACCCCGAAAGAGGGAGGATTGCATCCAGTCTTAGTAAAAGAACATCATTTAAACAACTTTATGATAACTATAAAAAACGCACTTTCAAAAGCAAATTGTTCAATAAAAGATATTGGTCTTATTGCATTTAGCGATAGTCCTGGTCTTGGACAAGTATTGAAAATAGGTGCTTTAATTGCACGTATGTTAAGTCAAATTTTAAGAATTCCAATTATAGGAGTAAATCATTGTATCGCACATATCGAAATCGGACGTTTAATGTGTAATATTGAAGATCCCCTCACGTTGTATGTATCTGGAGGGAACACAATTGTAAGCGCTTTTGAATCTGCAAGATATCAGATATTTGGAGAAACACTAGATTTGCCAATAGGAAATATGTTGGATTCATTTGCTAGAGATGCAGGATTAGCCCATCCAGGTGGACCGAAAATAGAAAAATTAGCTCAAAAATCAAATAAATACTTAGAATTGCCCTATGTAGTGAAAGGGATGGATTTATCTTTTTCTGGACTATATACTGCTGCTAAAAGATTATTAGAATCAGAACAATATTGTAAGAATTATAATTTGAGCGATGTAGCCTATTCAGTTCAAGAAACATGCTTTGCTATGTTGACGGAGGTTACAGAGAGAGCATTAGCCCATACAGAAAAAAAAGAAGTATTGCTAACTGGTGGAGTTGCTGCAAATAAAAAATTACAAAATATGATTGAATATATTTGCAAAGAACATAATGCAAGATATGAAGTAGTGCCTCTTAAATACGCTGGAGATAATGGAGTTATGATTGGTTGGACTGGTGTTTTGCGATATAAGATGGAAGGAGGGCAAAAAATCTCAGATACATTTATAAAACCCAAAGAAAGAATGGATCAGATTACTGTGCCATGGAGGGATTAGGATTACAATGGATTCGAATATTATGAAAGAAAAAATCATTCATAAAGGTGCTGAAGCCAATCTTTACTATGGATCTTGGTTTGACAAGAAAGTTATTTTTAAATACAGAATACCTAAAAAATATCGTATTGAGGAACTAGATAAAACGATTAGAAATGCTCGGACATTAAACGAAGCTCGAGCCCTTATTAGGGTTAAAGATTATGGATTAAATGTCCCTCAAGTATATGAAATTGACACTAAGAATTCAATAATTGTAATGAAATACATAGAGGGCGAAAAACTGAGGAATGCTCTTGAAAGCCTAGATAATTCGAGAAAAGAGGAAATCTTTAAAGAAATTGGGCGTTATATTGCTATATTACATATGAACGGACATATCCACGGCGATATTACGACGAGTAATATTATTCTTACAAAAAATCACAAAATCTTTTTTATAGATTTTGGACTTCATGAATATTCAGATTCAATTGAAGATAAGAGCGTTGATCTCCATTTGTTAAAAAGAATACTGATCTCCACCCATGGCAAAGATTTTAATATGTGTTTTAATGCATTTCTAAGAGGGTATCACCAAGAATATCGTAAAGAAGCAACTGAAGAAAGTCGTCAAATAATGAAAAACATAGATGTTATTGAATCACGTGGAAGATACGTGAAAAAGGAGGAAAGATTGTAATTTTGATTTATAATAAAATTTTTTCAATGATATTATATAGATGAATTTAAATCGTTCAATTAAATCTCTTATATCTGATATAGAGCGCATTATATAGAAGCAAATATATAAATAACAGTTCTAATTATTATACTTATATTAAAAATTAATAGGGATATATTATGGGCTTCTCTTTATGAGAAATGATACCAAAAATTTAATTCCGATGAATTTTAAGCTCTAGAATACCAATGATTCTCAAATATTAATGGAAGCGAATTAAATGAAAGATAGAAAAGATGAAAAAAAACCTATGAAAAATATTACAATTAACATTCCAGAATGTTATGACAAAAACATTCAGTGGTTAATTTCTAAAAAGTTAATCGCATCCAGATCAGAAGCAATTAGAACTGCTCTAAGAGAATTTTTACAAGCTGAGTATGGAACTAATCTAGAGCTGTTAAGCTTTCATCAAATAGATGAAAAAGAATAGCTTTTATTCTTCTTATTTTTCTTGCTTGAAAAAGAACCGTTTATTTAATGGCGTCGACCGCGCAGCTTTCGAGCTTCTCTCTCAACTTCTCGTAATACGATTATGTCATCCATTCTTATAGGGCCCTTAACATTTCTCGTAAGAATCCTGTTTTTATCTCTCCCTTCAAGAATACGGACTTTAATTTGAGTTACTTCCCCATGAAGTCCTGTACGCCCAACAACGGCAATAACTTGAGCTGGAATAGATTCATCTCTCATTCCCATACTTTTTGATTTATCAAGTTTAGCCAAAAAGTTTCACCAGTTATTTTTTTAATGCTCCAATCTGCTTTATTATATCATCTAATATCTTTTCATTTCCTGTGCCAACATTATCAATTGCGATTGAAGAAGCTCCAATATTTAAATTTGCAGCATTTCCTAAATTCTTTTTATTCGATATATAAGCATAAGGAATATTTTTCTCTTCACATAGGAGAGGTACATGATATAATATTTCTGGAGGGGATACATCTTCAGCCATCACAACAAATTTAGCTTGTCCTCGTTCTATACTTTTAGTAACTTCATTCATCCCCTTACGGATTTTTGAATCTTTTGTATCAGCGATAGCATTTAACATTTTCTTAATTGATTCTTTTAATTTATCTGGAACTTTAAACTTAACATATGACATTTTTTCTCATTCCAATATATTAATATATATTTTCATTAATCATAGAGTCTATAATGAAAAAATAAGTATATTATATAAAATAAAATTTATGATTTATGATTTAGAGCTGAAAATATTAAAATTTTTTTATAAAAGAACCCTGTTTAAATCTTCTATCTTAATCCTAACATCATCTCTAATTGAGATAAACATCTCTTTAATTTCCTCATTAGAAGGCATGTTAATATCTAAGAAATAGGCTTCATGAAAATGAACCATAACATTCATTTTTACTCTTTTAATCGTACCAAATTCATATAAAGGCTTATGTCTTAATTTGAATTCTCTAAACTTTTCTGCAATCGGCGTGTTATTAAATAGATGAGAATTAATAATGATTTTTTTCACATTGTAATTATATATTGGAAAAAAAGTTCCCTGAATCCCATATGGAAGTTTTATAATTACTTTATTAAAAAAAACTAGAAAGAAATTAGAGTTAGGAATTTCGAAGTTCGGAGGAATATATAACTTTTCAAGGAGCTCCTTCTTGCTTATGATATATTC